>JAISIA010000060.1 GCA_031262295.1 Bacteroidales bacterium
AGAAAAAACAATAGGGAAAAAAATACACCATTTTTTAGCTTTTTCATTTTTCAAAATTTTTTAACATTTCCAACCCCATTTTTTGACAAATTTTAACATAATTTCATCAAAAAAACACATAATTTGACGAAATTTTAACATTTCACTCAATTTTTCAATTTTGCAACTCCAAAATTTGTTAAAATTTTGCAAAATTTTTAATCAATTAATCTTCAATATAATCTAAGCAAATTTCAATTCATTTTTCCAAAATTTTAATTAAAAAATTTTTATCCTAATTTTCCCAAAATAAAACGCTGTTTTAGTTTGCTAAAACGAAGAAATAATTTTCTAAAACCTCGTTTTAATTTTCTGAAACGAAGATTTAGTCAAAGATAATACGCTGATAATTAAATGATTATTTTGTAAATATAAAGAAAAATGAAATTTGGAAATACTAATGCTTTATTGCCCTAAAAGGAAACTTTGTTTCGGCAAAGATACAAAAAAGATTTTACAAATGCAAATGGCGATTTTCAAAATTGGAAGTTGAGAATTTAACATTTGAAGCAAAAAATGTTAAATATTTTTTGAAAATACATTTTTTATATACCGCAATATAGAGTCCAAGAAAAACATTAACAATGATAGAAATAATACTTATCCAATTAGAGACATCCATTTTAAATAGTTATTTTAGGAGCTTGATTTTTTTTCTTACGTTCCGCCCATTGCTGATATGTTTTATTTTCTATCATATCCTTCCATTGAGGCTCTTCTTCTGAAACTATATCAACTTTTTCCTTTACTTTATCTAAACCAAAATCATATACTAAGCGTCCAAAAGATTCATCTAAGAAAGAAGAAGCATAACCTGCAACTCCATCAAGATTTATTTCTAATTTCTCATCCTGAGAATCTTTTACCTTTTCAAATTCTTCTTTTAAAAAATTGTCATAAAAATCCTCTCCAGAATAATCTCCTTGATTGGAATATCTTGGTCCCGGGTTATGGGAATATTGTTTATCTATTATTATTTCGTGTTTTTTATCCACATTGTCTTCATTTTTCTTACTAAATATGCTCATATATAATCATTTTTAATTATATAAATAAATTATTCTCCTTTATTTAAAGTATAATATAAAATATTATAGCATCCATATCCTCATTATAAACGATGTTTAGAATATTTTTATTATTTTTTCTTTATTCTACCATTAATTTTAATTATTTATAAGACACAAAAATATATTTTTATTAAAAGTGTATCATAAAAAAATATGCTTTTTTTATTGAAAAAATTTGGTAATAAAAAAAAAGGTTGTACTTTTGCACTCGCTTTGGGAGCATAGCTCAGCTGGTTCAGAGCATCTGCCTTACAAGCAGAGGGTCGGGGGTTCGAATCCCTCTGCTCCCACCATATTCAAGTAATTCGGATAACGAATAAAAAAAGTCCTTACATTGTAAGGACTTTTTTTTATTTTTATTTATTTTCTTTATTATTAGAATTTAAATGTTTTTGGTTCAGAGGTAAAGGAATATATTGTAGCTTTTACATCTTTTAGATATAATACCTGTGTATTTGGATCGTTAATTGGATACATTTTAAGCAAGGAAGGATACTTCTTCATCATACTTTCCTTAGCCTCAATTGAAGGATCATCAACAGCTATAGCCTCTATACGTATCCATTCCTTCCCATTAAAGGCACATATTTCTATGTTTGGATTTTTTTCCATTTGTTGAGAAACTAATTTCTTTCTTCCCGTTTGGATATACAATCTATCTTTAAACATATTTATTGTTCCAAAAGGACGAACCTTTGGTTTATCTCCTTCAACTGTTGAAAGGTAGTAGGTTTGGCATTTTTCTAAAAATTCAAAAACTGTTTTCATTCCATTATCTCTTTGTGAAATACTTGGTCTTTTCTTTACATCCAATAGGCTATTTTGAGAAAAAGCTACTAAGGATAGGGAAAAGGCTATCGCTAATAAAATTATTTTTTTCATATTCTTTATTTTGTTTTATTAAATTAAACTTCTATTTCAAGAAAGACAACAATATACCTGCTGCTACGGCAGAACCTATAACTCCTGCTACATTTGGTCCCATTGCATGCATTAGTAGGTGATTTGTTTTATCATATTCCTGTCCCACAACCTGAGAAACACGTGCTGAGTCTGGAACTGCTGAAACTCCTGCATTACCTATTAGAGGATTTATCTTATTGTCCTTTTTCAAAAATAGGTTCATTAGTTTTACAAAACCAACACCTGCTGTTGTTGCAATAACAAAGGAGAAAGCACCAAGAGCAAATATACCCAAAGATTTTGCAGATATGAAACTTGTTGCTTGTGTTGAACAACCAACTGTTAGACCAATTAATATTGTTACAATATCAATCATAGGTCCTGATGCAGTTGTTGCCAAACGTTTTGTTACCCCTGATTCTTTAAGTAAGTTACCAAAGAATAGCATACCAAGTAATGGCAAGCCAGTAGGAACAATAGTACAGGTTAATAAAAGCCCAATTATTGGAAATATTACCTTTTCTGTCTTAGATACAGTTCTTGAAGGCTTCATTCTAATTAATCGTTCTTTCTTTGTTGTAAGCAATCTCATAATTGGAGGTTGTATAACTGGTACAAGTGCCATATAGGAATAGGCAGACACTGCAATAGCTCCCAGAAGTTCTGGTGCTAATTGAGAAGATATGAATATAGCAGTTGGTCCATCAGCACCTCCGATAATACCTATTGCTCCTGCCTCTGCGGCAGAAAAACCTGTCATCTGTGCAATAGCATAAGCGGCAAATATACCAAATTGTGCAGCTGCTCCAATTAGCATTAGCTTAGGGTTAGATAGAAGTGCCGTAAAGTCGGTCATAGCTCCAATACCTAAAAATATCAATGGAGGATACCATCCGTTTTGTACACCATGATAAAGTATGTTTAATACAGAACCTTGTTCATATATCCCTGTTTTTAATCCGGGATAAAAGGGAATATTACCTATTATCATACCAAAACCTATTGGTATTAAAAGAAGGGGTTCATATTCCTTTGTTATGGCAAGATAAATGAAAAAACAACCTACAAGAATCATTGCCAAATGTCCTATTGTGAAGTTGGCAAATGATGTATAGTTGAAAAATTGTATGAGTTGTGCTTGAATAAAATCAAAGAAACTCAACGAGGATGAAAGAGCAACCATAATTTAATCTCCTATTATTACTAAAACACTTCCTTCCATTACAGAATCTCCTTTACGAGCTTGTATTTCTTTAACAACTCCGTTTTGGTCAGATTCAATTACGTTTTCCATCTTCATAGCCTCAAGCAACATTACCTTTTGTCCAAGGCTGACCTTATCTCCTACATTTACGAAAACATCTAAAACAGTTCCGGGAAGTGGAGACTTAATGGCAGAAGAACCAAAAGAAGAAGTTTTTGCTGTTTGTGGCGTACTATCAGTTGAAGGAACAGCAACAGAACGAACCAACTTTGGAGTTTTAGTTTGCCTAACCTCTTTGTCTAACTCAACTACGTATGGAGTTCCATTTAATTCCAATTCCACCGATTGTTTTTCAACATTATTTATATTTACAGAATAACTTGTTCCGTTTATTTTGAATTTATAACTTTTCATTGTAAATCTTATATCTTTTAATGCTTATTATTAAATTATCGTCTATATACATTCATATTATGCATCTTGGAACTCCAAGGCGAATAAACCTTTGCTACCTTATTAATGGTTAGTATTGCCTTTTCTTCATCGTGCAATTCTTCATTATAAAGATATATTGCAGTTGCAATAGCAGCAAATTCTTCTCCACTAACATCAGAGGCATTTTTAATGATGCCCTCCTTGTGTTTTGGTTTATCTATATTTTCTTTCTCTTTTCTATCCTTTCTATTTTGAATAGCCATTATTATTTTACCAAAAACCTTCAAAACTAAAAAGATTATAACAAGTGAAGAGAAAACTGTTAGTACTGCAATAAGAGTTAAACCGCCTCCTGTTGGATCGTGTTTCTTTATTTCATCCGCCTTCTTTGGTCTTACATAGTTTAAAGATGGGGAGTTGGAGATATTAACATTGTCAAAACCATTTTCAGCATCTATTTCAAAGACATTATATCCTGCAATATTATCTCCTGCAATATAAAGTTTCTTTGCATTATTGTCATAACTAAATGCAGAGGCAGCACCATTGAAACGAAATTCTTCTTTTAAATTTCCCTCTAAGGTTAAAACTCTAACAAAGGAACTATCTCTATTAGATGCTAAATAAACTATATGATTTTCATATATTGCAACACTCATAGGAGTATATACTGCATATAAATCATGGCGTCCTTCTTTTAAATCAACCAATATAACAGTATCCTTCTTTATTATCTTCTTATTAGTGCCTTCTTGCTTAGAGATAGAAAGAATTTCAAGAGTGTTTTCAACCTTATTTATTGTTACTATTGTATTTGTTTTTGAATCTGCAGCAAATGATTGTGGTATTAAAGGGTCGTAACTCTCATTTTGAAGTGTTGCTATTTGATGTTTTAAATCATCAATCTCTTTTTGCAATTGTGCATTAGTCCTATTCTCTTGTGCAAAAGATATATTTGCAAAGAAAAAAGACAAAATTGCAATTACAAAAGACAAAATTATGTTCTTATTCATCGCATATTAATTTTATAGAGGAATGTTTGAATGTTTTTTCATAGGATTTTGGTCCTTCTTTGTTGCCAAAGCCTGCAAAGCACGTATTACTCTAAAACGAGTATTCCTTGGTTCAATAACATCATCTATATATCCATACTTGGCAGCATTGTAAGGATTGGCAAACTTATCATTATATTCCTTTTCCTTTTCAGCAACAAATTTTGCTTTTTCTTCTTCTGATGTTATATTTTTTAATTCTGAACCATATAAAATAGCAGCTGCTCCACTTGAACCCATAACTGCAATTTCAGAAGAAGGCCATGCATAATTTATATCGCCTCTAAGTTGTTTGCAACTCATAACATCGTGTGCTCCTCCGTAGGATTTTCTAAGAGTAACTGTTACTTTTGGAACTGTTGCTTCTCCGTATGCAAATAGGAATTTTGCTCCATGAATTATGATACCATTATATTCTTGTGCAGTTCCTGGAAGGAATCCCGGAACATCAACCAAGGTAACAATAGGAATATTGAATGCATCACAGAAACGAACAAATCTTGCTCCCTTTCTTGAAGCATTAATATCTAATACTCCTGCCATATAATTAGGTTGATTTGCTACAATACCAACAGAAACTCCATTGAAACGAGCAAAACCAATTACTAAGTTAGCAGCAAAATGACGATGAACCTCCATAAATTCTCCGTCATCAACAATTGCATGTATTACGTCATTAACATCGTAAGGCTTGTTTGGATTATCAGGTATTATTGTATTTAAAGAATCTTCTAATCTATCAATAGGGTCTGCACAAGGATGCAAAGGAGCTTCTTCCAAATTATTTGAAGGAAGATAGCTTATAAGTTTTCTTATTAATAATAGTCCTTCTTCTTCTGTATCGGCTACAAAATGTGTTACACCAGATTTTGAAGCATGAACCATAGCTCCTCCTAATTTGTCATCAGTTACATCTTCGTTTGTTACAGTTTTTACAACCTTAGGACCTGTTACAAACATATAACTATTTTCTTTTGACATCATAATAAAGTCTGTAAGAGCAGGAGAATAAACAGCACCTCCTGCACAAGGACCAAAAATAGCTGAAATTTGAGGAATAACACCTGATGCCATAATGTTTCTTTGGAATATATCGGCATAGCCAGCTAAGGAATTAACTCCTTCTTGTATGCGGGCACCACCTGAATCGTTTAATCCTATAACAGGAGCACCAACTTTCATTGCTTGATCCATAACCTTGCAAATCTTCTTTGCAAAAGACTCAGATAAGGATCCTCCAAAGACAGTGAAATCTTGTGAGAATACATAAACTAATCTTCCGTCAATAGTTCCATAACCTGTTACAACACCATCGGAAAGAACAACCTTTTTTTCCATTCCAAAATCTGTGCAACGATGAGTTACAAACATATCAAACTCTTCAAAAGAGTTTTCATCCAAAAGAAGATCTATACGTTCTCTTGCTGTTAATTTGCCTTTTTGATGTTGAGCATCTATTTTCTTTTGCCCTCCACCTAACTTTGCTTCTTCTCTTTTATCAAGAAGTTGCTTAATCTTTTCTTCAAAAGCCATTTTTGTGTATTATTTATATGTTAATTGGATTCACTACAAAATTCAGTCAAAACACCCATTGTAGATTTTGGATGCAAAAAGCCAATATTCAAATCCTCAGCTCCCTTTCTTTGAGTTTGATCTATTAATCTTACTCCTTTTTGTTGAGCATCTTTTAATGCCTCATCTGTATTTTCAACTGCAAAAGCAATGTGATGAACTCCCTGACCACGCTTTTCTATGAAGGATGCTATTGTGCTTTCTTCAGAAGTTGGTTCTAATAGTTCTATCTTAACTTCTCCAACTTTAAAAAATGCAGTCTTCACTTTTTGATCTGCAACTTCTTCAATGTTATAGCACTTTAAGCCCATAACATCTTCCCAATATCTTATTGCTTCATCCAAATTGGAAACAGCAATACCAATGTGTTCAATACGTTTTGGTGTCATTTTTATATGTATAAATATGTATAAATTTGATTATTTTTATAAATAAGCCGCAAAATTACAACACTTTTTTATTTCTGGTAAGAAAAAACGTAACTTAATCAAAATTTTAAGCTATATACTATAGATTCCAATTGCATTAATTCATCTCTCTTGTTTTGGTTTGGAGCATAAACAAAGCAATCTATCATTACAAAATCGTTGGTTGAAGGATTAACAAAGCAATAATTAATAAAACTTCCTCCCATAAAATCATTGTATAATCTCCATAATCCTCTTGTTTCCATAAGAGATTCTTCTCCTATCTTAACTGCTTTTTGAGTTAAAGGAAATCTTTTTTCTGTTCCCATATAAGAACCATTTGTTGGTCCTGCAATATATTTTTTGGAAATCTCATCTCTTAATTCCACAATCTTATTTTCATTAAACATACCCTTTCCAGTAAAAGGAGTTTTATATACCATTACATTTAGAGTCCTTTGTCCTGTTGGAGACTTATAGTCTTTTTTAAACCAAGCAAATTCATCATTGAAATTAGCAATTAGATATTCTCTTGAAAGAGTTAAAGAAAAGCCAAAAGTATTTTTTAATTTCTTTGATGCTTCAATATTTCTAAATTCCGAAAAAGAACGAATAATCCTTCTATGTTCATTATCGTAGAATTGGGCAATTATAGAAGGGGAATACCTATTTATTATATGATAAAGGCTATCTTGATTATTTGCAATTATCTTAAAATATGCCTGAGGAAAAGCCTTGTAATCTATTTTTTGAAATATGGTATTTTCATTGTTGTCCTTATCGTAATCAACAATAAGAATGTTTCTGTGTTTTTGAAACATCTCTGAATTGAAAAAAGGCTTAGGATTCATTTGTACAACATCAAAAAGAGGTTCTGGATTTGCTATACCAAGACACTTTTTCTCAAAACGCTCACCCAAAGAATCTCTTAATTTACCCGTATAGTCATTATCTGGAATAACTAAAATCATTTCTAAGGTTTTTCCACCAGAAGATGGAAGATTGCTTGGATTAACTGCCCCACCCAATTGCTCATCTTTAATCTTTTGATTATCTTTTTTAGAACAAGAAAAAAAGAAAATTCCAACTATAAGAAATAGAAAGAAGAATATTTCAAAACGTTTCATAATCTTATCTTTTATATAATTGTCGGCAAAATTACAAATATTTGCTATATTATTAATCATTATTTTTCCATAATCTATTTTTATAATATAGGAATATAAATCAAGGAAGAATTTTCAAGAAATTTCCCTCTTGAAAAACCCATAAAAAAGCAAGAAAAACATAAGAAAAAACGCTCCCTTTAAGCAAAAGACAACAAAAAACACAGCGTTTTTCTCTTTTTTCTGCATTTTTAAACTTCATTTCCTTGCCCATATTCACGTCCAAGGGTAAGGGCGGAGGCAAATATTCAAAATTTGAGGCATCATAACTTGCTGATAATGGTTTCAAGCTCTTTATCAATGAGAGGATTACTTGCTTCAAAAATTGAAAAATTTTTGATCACGTTTTGAATAAAGGGATAGCAATTAGTGGATTACTTATTTTAAGCATTATTAAACAAATATTAATCCTTTTCTTGTAAATCCTGAACTATACGAAAACCTAATATGAAACCTCGAACTTTTGGAGCATAACTATTACGAATAGTAACGTCACAGTATTTAGCGTCATAAACTATATTTCCACCACGATTAACACGAGAAGAACCTTCGGAATATCCAGTAGGGTTTATCTGCGGTTCAGCGAAATAAAAATCATACCAATCATTACACCATTCTTGTACATTGCCACTCATATCATAAATACCAAGTTCATTAGGAAGTTTTTCTCCAACAGGATTTAGATTATTATCTCTATTATCTATATACCATCCTACTTCATCAAGATTATTGCTTCCACTATATTTATATCCTTTACTTTTATTACCTCCCCTTGCAGCATATTCCCATTCTGCTTCAGTTGGTAATCTATATTGTTTACCTGTTAATTCACTAAGACATTTGCAAAATTCTTGGGCATCATACCACGATACATCAGTTATAGGATAATTATCACCAAGATTATTACCATATGGATTTTCACCCATTATCATGCTCCATTGCTTTTGTGTTATTTCGTATTTACTAATTTTAAAACTGCTAAGAGTAACACTGTGAGCTGGTGTTTCATCTTTTCTATAATCATCAATTTGTTCATCTGTACATCCCATAATAAAAGTACCACCTTCCACATACACCATTTCAGGTTCAATAAAATGAGTGCATGTATTATTAAAAGTGGATGTATGATTATTTATTAAATCCTTATTGTTTTTGTAATTACTAATAGGTGGCAATGTTTTAGAAGGATACATATTTTCAAAAAGCGAATCTATTTTTTCACCATTAATACTTATTATAAAACCATTTTTATAAATATCATATTGGAGCTTATATGGGATAGTATTTGTATCATATCTATTATGAAATAAGCAATATATATCAACACTTGAACTCATAGATTCTTCCCCTTTTATATGTAATTCTATCCAATCTCCATCCAACATACCTCTAAAACAATCAATATTTTTAAACATATAACTGCTAAGATATTTTTTTATGCTACCTTTATCTACAACTATATTTTTTGCTTTTACAGGTTTATATTTTATAACATTATATGGGGTAACTTTAAAACAATGTAAAGAGCTATCGCTATAATACCACACATAATTATAATATATAAAAGATCCAGAATATTGATAAACATTATCTGCTTTCTTGAATGATTTATTTATAAATCTTGTTGTGTTTTTATCTAACATCTTTTGTGTGTTACAAGAAAAAAATATTGTAATAATAAATAAAAGGAGTATTATTTTTTTCATTTTATAATTTTATCATCCATTTCATTAAACTCTTTTTGCATTACATCCATAATAAAATTGATTTTTTGGTTAAGATGCTTTAAGAAACATTTTTTTTCAAATACAAAAATAAACTATTTTTGTGAATTACAATTCTTTTTAATTAATTTAATGGATTGTTTCTAATTGTTTTCTTAAAGGAATAAATCCCCTTGCTATTGGTTGTAAATATAAGGGGTTTTTATTGTCCTTTATTTTCCACTTATTGAAAAAGGTAAGTGAAAACAAAATAATTTATTTTACTTTTGCGTTTTTTGCTAAAACAAAGAATTTAAATATGATGTCAAACAATTAAAAAATGATGTAACTATGTCAAAAACAAATTTCACGCAAAAACAAATTGAAAATAAAATAAGTGAACTTAGAAGTATTTTTGAAAGACTAAAAAAAGAATATACTGTCCCTAATGTGGTATTTAAAGAAATATCAGATAAAGATATTATTCATTATTAGAAGAAGAAAGAGAATCCAGACAAACTCTACAAGTAGATATGGAAAAGTTACGTAATACTGTTTTTAATAAATAAATTAATCAATAAACAACTTAAATTTATAAAGGATGTTGTGCTTAGAAATCTTTGAAAAAGAACATCTAATTAATTGGATATACAAACTAAACAACACCAAACCTCTAAGGAATATATAGAAAATAAACCACAAATTAAATATTTGTTCTATTTCTTAGAAAAAAATTCTTTCTTATTGAAGAATCTTACACAGATAAGGATTATACAATATTATAGTAGTTCTTTTGCTGATTATAAAAGAAAGTCAGCAAGGATACGTTTTCTCAAAAGCGATAAAAAATTAGAAAAATTTAAAACAAAATTAATCATTAGTGTCCAATAAAAACAAAATAGTATGAATTGTAGCTTTTCTCTAACACACTTTCAATCTCCAATGTATCAGTGTTAAGAAAACGAATCATACCCATGTCTATTTCTTCGGATATGCTCCTTATTAATTTTTTAGATATTAAAAAATCCATCGTGCAATTTAAATCAGTTTTAAAGACATATTTATTTCTTCAATATCAAAGGCTTCTGTATCCAATATCTCACCTTCATCCATATCGAGCCATTCGCGATATTCGTCTGCTTCTTCACTTTCAGGCGTCGTTGCAAAAACTTGTTTCATCTTTTCATATCCGTATATGCTGCCGCAATCTTCCGGAGGACAAGCACCTTTGCCTGAAAGGCAGATAGCCACCTTTTGCTTATCATTGCTAATAGACTTCAAAGTTATCTCGTGTACCCAATTATCACCAAAATCATAAACATAGAGGAATTTCTGTAACTTTTCCTTAAAAATATTGGATAGTTTAATTTTTGATGCATCCTTAATATCTGCAAAAGGATCAGAAATAGGAAGATCATCCTCTGACGGAATCACAATACTGATATTATTTTTCCATTCTTTATCCTTGAACTCGAACAAATGATAATCTTCCCAACCAAAAGCAGTCTGGATTACATCATGAAATTTGAGAAAGGTAAAATTTGCAGGAACAGAAATCATTCTCCACACAGGGGGCTTTGTTATTCCTTTAATCTGAATTTTAAATTGAAATATCATAAATATACTTGGTTCAAGATGCTTTAAGGAACATTTTTTTACTTTTTAAGAGAATAAAAATAGTCTAAATTTTTCATCAATTTTTACCCTCCTTTAAAAGTCCTTTTTTTCCTTTTTTCAAATACAAAAATACATTATTTTTATAACTTGCAATTCTTTTTATTAATTTAATGGATTTGTCATTTCCTTTTTACAAAATATTTAACATTTTTTTTATCAAAAACCCCTAAATTTTAACATTTCATCCTCATAAAAAACACAAAATTTGACGAATTTTTAACATTTCATCCAATTTTCAATTTTAGAGCATCAAAATTTGTTAAAATTTTCTAAAATTCTTAATCAATTAATCCTCAATACAATCCAAGCAAATTTTAATTCATTTTTCTAGATTTTTAATTTTTCAAAATTTTTCCTCATTTTTCCAGAATAAAACGCTGTTTTATTTTGCTAAAACGAAGAAATAATTTTCTAAAACCTCGTTTTAATTTTCTAAAACGAAGATTTAGTAGGAGATAATAAATTAATAATTAGTCTATTATATTGTTATCAAAAATAAAAATAAGTTATGGGGAAATTATTATGCTTTTGCCTTAAAAGCGATTGCTTTTGGCAAAGGTACAAAAAAGATTTGATATATGCAAATGGCGTTTCCCAATTTGGGAGG
>JAISIA010000072.1 GCA_031262295.1 Bacteroidales bacterium
ATGATAATAAAGGAATAAATGTTCTATCACAAGAATTAAATAATAGCAAAACCACAATTGATACAAGAAAATTTTTCTCAGGAGCATACTATTATAGAATAACAAATAAACAAAATAAGATAATAAAGTCTGGAAAGATTATATTATCAAAATAAATTATGTAAAAAAATAATGTAATTTCTTATTTAAGAACACTTATAGAAGCTCAATAGATAAAAATTTATTGAGCTTCTTTTTTTTGTAAAAACTCTATAATACTTATTTCTCTTTTTTTCTTGCTTTTTTCTGGGTTTTTCAAGTAGAGATTTTGGAAAAAAAATTGAAAATATTGAGAGATTTTTTTGAAAAATTTTGAATATAAATTCTATTAAAAGTGTTGTATGTAAAGAAATCGTTCAATTAAATAAAAATTATCTTCTGAACTTATATGTGATTGTTCCTTTTTGTTCTTCGGGAGCTTGCGGAGCGGCTGTAAATTTAGATTTTGAAGCTGCATTTTCACAATGTCTCCAAAGAGATTTATTATCTATTGTTGTTCCTCTTGCTCCTGCAACAGCACGAGTGACATCTCCTTGTGGATTAACCCATATTGTTACAACAATGGAACCTACTTCATCGGTTTTTGAAGAAGGAATAGATAAATCCTTTGAACCTCTTCCTGCTAAAAAGAATGTTGTTCCGCTTCCTGTTGCATCACTTCCTAAGCCTCCGCCACCTGTTCCTTGATTGTCTCCTATACCAGAGCCGCTACCTTCACCTATTCCACCACCTGTTTGCTGAGATTTAACCTTACCTTTTTTAAAAAGAGCATTAGGATTTATCTCTTCTGGCTTTTCTTGTTTTATCTCTGGTTTTTTTTCTGTTGTTTGTTTTGTTGTAATTGGGGTATCTTCTGTGTTTTGTGTCACTACTTGTTCTTCATCAGGGGTTATATCATGCAATTGTTCCAATTCTTCCTCTCCACCTTTTTCTCCAATTAGGGCATTACCTTGATCTAATAAATCACCAACATCAATCTCTGTTCCTTCCTCAGGAGGAGGAGGTGTAGTATATTTTAGTCCAATAGTGAAAAGTAATAATAAAATTATGCCATGAAAGAGTAATGTTGCAATTACACTTGTAAGCGTTCTTTTATTATTTCTATCCTTTATTTCCATTTTTCTTTGATGAGGTTTTTTTTATTCTGGCTTAGTTGCTAATATGACCTTATGTTTTTGTCCTGTTTGAGAATTTATTTTATTTACTGCATCAATAACAGAAACAACATATTCAATAGGAACACTTTTATCGGCATGAAGTTTTACAGTTCCATCTGTTACTGATTGAAGATAATTTGTTATTGCTCCTTGTAATTCTTCTTTTGGCGTAGGTTGATTCTCTACAAAATAATTATACTGACTATCTATTGCCACAGTAACATTTTGTTTTGCCATAGTCTGTCCTGAGGTACTTTTAGGTAGGAGCAATTTTATTGCATTAGGACTTATAAGTGTTGAGGTGAGCATAAAGAATATAAGCAACAAGAACACCAAGTCGCTCATTGAGGAAGTATTGAAATTAGGATCTATCCTGTTCTTTGATTCTATCATCTCATACTATTTTTTAAGCTGGTTCGTGTAATAGATCCATAAATTCCATAGTTCTTGCCTCTAATAGGAAGACAACCTTGTTTATTCTACTAACTAATATGCTATAAAGAAAATTACATATTATCCCAACAATCAAACCTCCTACTGTTGTCACCATAGCCTCATATATTCCTGAGGAAAGAATTTGTATGTCTATATTATTACCTGCATTAGCCATATCAAAAAAGGCTTTAACCATACCTGTCACTGTTCCTAAGAAACCAAGACTTGGTCCTAAGCCTGCTATTGTTCCAACTAATGAAACACCATTTTCCAAACGTGCCACTTCCAATTTTCCAACATTCTCCACAGCTTGATTTATATCATTCAAAGGTCTGCCTATTCGGGATAATCCCTTATCTAACATTCTTCCAATTGGGCTATTATTACTTTTTGTAATATCCTTTGCTCCTTGTAGGTTTCCGTTGTGGATGTTTTCCTTTATCTTATTGATAAAGTCTTTGTCTTCTTTTGTTGCCTTATTTAAGGCAATGTATCTATCCACAAAAACATATACAGCAACTATGGAAAGAATGGCTAATATAATCATAATCCAACCTCCCTTTGTTGCAAGTTCAAAGATGTTTAGTGTTTTTTCCGTTGGAACTAAATTAGAAGCTGTTTCAACAGCAGCATCTGCTCCTTGTGTTATTTGTAAAAGAATGTTTTGAAACATATTTATTTTTTATTAATTATATTTTCTAATTATTTGTTTTTTCTTTTCTTCTTATCATAATAATGTAGCCATTAAAAAAGCTAATTAAGTATTATCTTTTCTATTTGACAGCTATCATCATTATAGTATATTTTTATTAGGAATAGTCCTTTTGATTGTTGAGTTAAATCAATTGAAATAGGGAGTGTATCATTATAATATACCTTTTCTCCCAAAGCAGAGAATATTTCTACTTTTTTTATTTTTTGTGTATTATTTGTTTTGAAATTTATTATTCCTTTTGTTGGATTAGGATATATTGAAACCTTTTCTTTTGCTTCTTTTATATCATCTTCCAAACTATTAGGAAGAGTAACAAAGGAATATACAGCCGACCAATCGCTATTTTCAACATCACATAATGCTCGAACTTTTAGTTTGTAGTCTGTTCTTGGAGTTAAACCAATAGGATGAAATTCTGTTTCAGTAACGGTTATTCCTGTTTGTGGGAAATCATCTGCTAATTTAGCGAAGAGCACTTCCCATCTTGTTTGAAGCATAGAACCAGGCATCCAAGTCACAGTTGCATCTGTGCTGGAATAATTCACAACATTCAAATTTACAACAGGGGCACACAGTGCAGGAATTGTTGTAAAATTAACTCCCTCTGACCAATCTCCATAAGTAGAGTCGCAATCTGATCTTATATAAACAGTGTATGAACGACCTCCTGTTAGGTTTGTAAGTTTTATAGTGGAGTCTCTTAAAGGTAGGGATGAGCCTGTACCTGCTTCATGTCCTGCAATTCCATATTCAATCTCCCATTTTTTTTGTCCTAAATTGGGCGTAAGATGTATCTTAGCAGTGGTTATATCTATTGAATCAACATAAATATTAAGTGGAAGTAATTTGCATGGATGTGCAATTGTGAAATGTTGAATTTCTTCTGAATAAATGGTGTCTTTTGCTGTTTTATTGAAATAATTGAATATTATGTATGACCTTGCAATATATTCTCTTCCTGAAACCAATCCGTTTAAATTGGCAGTCCAATTGAATGGAAAAACAGAAGCATTTCCATTTTGATTTGATACCGTTGCATTTCCAATTTTAGGTTCTATATCTAAATTATCTGTATAAACAACACCTTTGGCAGAAATTGTATTTATATCACCTTTGTCTGGTATCTTTACTCTTAGTTTAACTCCTGAAAGAGTTATATCATATACTGAATCTAATAGAACAGTTGGAGGTGTTGAAAAAGGAACATTAATTGGCAAAGCATCTGAATATACAGTATCTGTAACTGTACCTATCTTTCTTGCAAACCATGCCCTTACATAATATGTTTCGCCTTGATTGAAATATCCTCCAAGTGCTGCTGTATTTGTTCCGAAATATGTTTTTGGCAAATTAGCATCTGGAACACTTGTTCCTACATTGAAATATTTACCACCATTTTGTTTATTTGGAGTTTGGTTTGTTCCGAAAACAAATCCATGTCTTGTTATTTGCCCTCCTCCATTATTTATTATGGTGCCTTGCATTTTTGCATTATAATAAGTTATTTCTGAAACACCATCAATTGTTATACTGGTTTGTGATGCTAATTTTTGATTAAGAGCAAAAACAAATATTATAAGAAGAAAGATATAATGCCTATTCATGATAATTATTATATATAAATTATAGGTTGCAAATATACATATAAAATTACAATATCATAAACAAATTAAATAATAAAAATAAAATTAGACCTAAGTGTTATTAGCCATTTTTCCTAAATATAGTCTCAATAAAACATATTTTTAATTGATTTTTTGTTTTGATTTTTTATATATTTCATCGTAAAAATTCATAAAGTTGAAAATAAAAAGCAATAAAAGATAAAATTAATTAAATTGTTTTTCAGCAAGTTGAAAAATAATTATGTTTTTTTTTGTCAATTATTTTGGTAGTGAAGATAAAATGTTAGTATTTTTGCAGCCCAATTTGAGAGGGAACAATAGATAAAAAAACGATAAAATGTACGCAATAGTAGAAATCGCAGGTCAGCAATTCAAGGTTCAGAAAGATCAAAAGATTTTTGTTCATCGTCTTAATCAACAAGAAGGTGAAGAAATGACTTTTGACACCGTGATGCTAAAAGATAACGATGGTCAAATAACAATTGGTGCTCCAACCATTGAAGGTTCTTCTGTAAAGGTTAAGGTGCTTAAACATCTAAAAGGAGATAAGGTTTTAGTGTTTAAGAAAAAGAGGAGAAAAGGGTATCAGAAGATGAATGGACATCGTCAATATTTATCTCAAGTACAAGTTTTAGAAATTTTATAGTAAGGTTTGATTGATTTTAATCAGTCATATAATAATTAGATATTATGGCTCACAAAAAAGGTGTCGGTAGTTCAAATAATGGACGTGAATCGCAAAGCAAACGTTTAGGTGTAAAGATATTTGGTGGTCAAAAATGTATAGCAGGAAATATCATAGTACGTCAAAGAGGTACTCTTCACAATCCCGGTAATAATGTAGGGATGGGTAAAGACCATACAATATTTGCACTTATTGATGGAGTAGTGGAGTTCAAAAAACGTAAGAACGACAAGTCTTATATTTCCGTAAAACCAATAGAAGCATAAAGCATATAAATATAAATGATCTGTATTTTTTAATTAAAAACAGGTCATCAATTTTCTGCTTTTTTAAAGCAGAAAGAGAGATCTTTGACATTTAGGCATACAATAAGAGAGAAATAGATTAGAAGTTAAAGAAGGGCGGACAGGGGATGCCTGTGGCTCTCAGAGGCGAAGAAGGACGTGATAAGCTGCGAAAAG
>JAISIA010000080.1 GCA_031262295.1 Bacteroidales bacterium
ATTTCGCTGACAGATATTGCAAGATATAAAAATCCTATTGAACCGAAAGATGTAGTTAAAAATTGGATGCGTAGTCGTACAACTATTGAATTTCTTGGACTTTGGGAAAAAATAAACAACCCTAACTTTAAAGGGGTCGATTTTGACCCCCTTTTAATTGAATCAGGTAGTAATTCATTTACTATGAGTCCTACTCGTTGGATTGAAATTACTAATGAAAAAGGCAATATACGTGATTATGCTACTTTGGAGCAATTGGTTGTCTTATCAAATATGGAAAGTATTAATGCCTTACTTATTCGTCAGGGACTTTCACAAGGGGAACGCCTTGTGCAACTAAATAATACTGCAATTACACAAATGAAATCATTAGTAAATAATAAAGACTTAAAAAAAATGAAATAACTTAAAATTAAGTTCAATTCTAAATTTTAGATTAAAGAATAATTAATCCTCTAATTCCTATCCCTTTATTCAAAACGTGATCAAAAATTTTTCAATTTTCAAGACATATAATCCTCTCATTGATAAAGAGCTTGAAACCATTATCAGCAAGTTATGATGCCTAAATTTGGCGTTCTTTTTCTCTTGCCTTACCATTGGGCGTGAATATTGCAAGGAAATGAGGTTTAAAAATGCAGAAAAAAGATAAAAACGCTGTGTTTTTTGTTGTTTTTTGATTAAAACAACATTTTTATTCTATTTTTTCTTGCTTTTTTCTGGATTTTTGAAGGGGAGATTTCGGAAAATTTTTGAGAGATTTGGAGGGATTTCAAGTAAAATTTTGAAGAATATTTTCTTTAATATATAATATTGTATAGTGGGATAATTGGAATTGTTTTTCTTATATTAATAATGTATGAATAGAAAAAAATGAAAAAAAGAAGAAAAAAATGAATAAAATATTTGGTTGTAATGAAAAATGTTGTACTTTTGCACCCTCAAAAAAGAGTGAACTATCTTTTTGATGTTAGGTTGTCTTTTTTCTATTAAAGACAATTGGGTTGGACATCTTGAAGTTTATCTCAAAAGGAACAAGTGGCTATGTTTTGATTGAGAAGTTTGTTTTTTGAGTTCTTAATTTTTGATGCTTTGATTAAAAAAAATCAGAATATCTTTTGTGAATTAAGAAAATAGTAATACCTTTGCAGCCCGAAAATTTAGCAAGGAAAAGAAAAAAATAACGATATATTAATTTGTAAAGTTACAATATGCCAACAATTCAACAATTAGTTCGTAAAGGACGTCAAACTTTGGAATATAAGAGCAAGTCTCCTGCTTTGGATTCTTGTCCTCAACGTAGAGGTGTTTGTACAAGAGTTTATACAACAACTCCTAAAAAACCTAATTCAGCAATGAGAAAGGTTGCCAGAGTTCGTTTAACTAATCAAAAGGAAGTTAATGCTTATATACCTGGTGAAGGACATAATCTTCAAGAGCACTCTATTGTTATGATAAGAGGAGGTAGGGTTAAGGACCTTCCTGGTGTTCGTTACCATATAATACGTGGAGCATTGGACACTGCTGGTGTTGATGGAAGAAAACAAAGACGTTCCAAATATGGTACTAAGCGTCCAAAGGCGACTAAATAATATAAATTAAGAATAAGAAATAATAACATAGCTTTACTACAATGAGAAAAGCAAAACCAAAGAAAAGAATTATCTTACCTGATCCAAAGTTTAACGAGGTTTTAGTAACCAAGTTTGTTAATAATATAATGTTGAAAGGTAAGAAGACAACAGCTTACAACATATTTTATGATGCAATAGATGTTGTAAGTGATCGTACCAAAGAAAATGGTTTGGATGTTTGGAAGAAAGCATTATCAAATGTGACTCCTGATGTTGAGGTTCGCAGTCGTAGAATAGGTGGAGCAACATTTCAAATTCCATCTGAGATAAGACCTCAAAGAAAGCAATCAATGGGTATGAAAAATTTGATTTCCTTTGCAAGAAAGAGAAATGAAAAAACGATGGCTCTTTGTTTAGCAAGTGAAATTGTTGCTGCCTTTAAGGAAGAAGGTGGAGCTTTCAAGAAAAAAGAAGATATTCATAGAATGGCTGAGGCAAATAAGGCTTTTGCACATTTTAGATTTTAATTAAAAAAATAAAGAAAGAGAGAGAGAAATTTATGTCGGATTTACACTACACAAGGAATATAGGTATTATGGCTCATATAGATGCTGGTAAGACTACCACAACAGAGCGTATTTTATTCTATACCGGCAAAAACTATAAGATTGGTGAGGTGCATGAAGGTGCAGCTACTATGGACTGGATGGCTCAGGAGCAGGAAAGAGGTATAACAATTACTTCTGCTGCAACGACAGTTTTTTGGAAATATAATAACGATCAATATAAGATAAACATAATAGATACTCCGGGGCACGTTGATTTCACTGTTGAAGTTGAAAGATCATTGCGTGTTTTGGATGGTGCTGTTGCTCTATTCTGTGCTGTTGGAGGTGTAGAACCTCAATCTGAAACAGTATGGCGTCAAGCAAATAAATATAATGTCCCTCGTATAGCTTTTATCAATAAAATGGATAGAGCAGGAGCGGACTTTTTTAATGTAGTTTCTCAAATAAAAGAACGTTTGGGAGCAACTCCTATTCCTCTTCAAATCCCAATAGGGCAAGAAGACCTATTTAAAGGAGTTGTTGATTTAATTACAAATAAGGCATTGATGTACGATGAGGCTTCAAATGGAACCAAGATGTATGAGATACCAATGCCAGATGATTTAAAAGAAATTGCTGCAAAATACAGAAAGATGCTTGTAGAAGGCGTAGCAGAAGAAGATGATGCTCTTTTGACGAAATATATGGAAGATGAAGATTCCATTACAGAACAAGAGATGATGTATCATATTCGTAAGGCTACTTGTGAGATGAGAATAACTCCTGTTTTATGTGGTGCTTCATTTAAAAATAAAGGTATTCAAAATCTAATAGACGCAATTGTTACTTTTCTTCCTTCACCAGTAGATGTTCCAGAAATTGTTGGAATAAATCCAAAAACTGATAAGGAAGTTGTAAGAAAGGTTGATGTCAATGAACCTTTTGCTGCATTAGCCTTTAAGATAGCAACCGATCCTTTTGTTGGAAGAATATGTTTCTTCCGTGTATATTCGGGAGCTTTGGACGCAGGCTCTTATGTTTATAATGCTTCAACAGGAAAGAAGGAAAGAATATCTCGTATAATGCAAATGCATGCCAACAAGCAAAATCCTTTGGATAGGATTGAAGCGGGAGATATTGGAGCAGCTGTTGGTTTTAAAGAAATAAAGACAGGAAATACTCTTTGTGATGAGGCTCATCCAATAATATTGGAATCTATGACCTTCCCTGAACCAGTTATTTCAATTGCTATTGAACCAAAACAACAAGCTGATGTTGATAAGTTCAATAATGCACTTATGAAATTGGCAGAAGAGGATCCTACATTAATTATAAGTACAGATGAAACATCGGGACAAACCCTAATGAAGGGGATGGGTGAGTTACATTTGGACATTATAATGGATAGAATGCGTAGAGAGTTTAAAGTTGAATGCAATCAAGGAGCACCGCAAGTTGCTTACAAGGAGGCTTTGACTATGGCTTATCAACACAGAGAAGTATTCAAAAAACAAACTGGTGGTAGAGGTAAGTTTGCTGATATAATATTCCGTATAGAACCTGCTGAACAAGATTTCAAGGGACTTCAATTTGTTAATGAAGTTAAGGGAGGTAATATTCCAAAGGAATTTATTCCTTCTATAGAAAAAGGTTTTAAACAAGCTATGAACAATGGTGTTTTAGGCGGCTTTCCTGTTGAAAATATGAAAGTGACAGTTATAGATGGTTCTTATCATCCTGTGGATTCTGATGCACTATCTTTTGAATTATGTGCTAAGAGTGGATTTAGAGAAGCAGCTATAAAGGCTAAACCTATATTACTTGAACCTATAATGTCTTTGGAAGTTACAACACCTGACACATATTTAGGTATGGTGACAGGAGATTTAAATAGAAGAAGAGCAATTTTGGAAAGTATAACAGCTAAGATAGGTACTCAGGTAGTGAAGGCAAAAGTACCGCTTTCTCAAATGTTTGGATATGTTACTTCATTGAGAACAATAACCTCAGGAAGAGCTAACTCTACAATGGAATTTTCTCATTATGCAGAGGCTCCTAAGGATGTTAGAGAAGAAGTTTTGAAAAAATAGAAAACTAATATAAAGACAAAAATAACGTGAGTCAAAGAATTAGAATTAAGTTAAAGTCATACGATCATAGTTTAGTAGATAAGTCTGCTGAGAAGATCGTAAAAACAGTTAAGATGACAGGTGCTACAGTAAATGGACCTATTCCTCTTCCAACAAATAAAAAGATTTTTACTGTCAATCGTTCTACGTTTGTCAATAAAAAATCGAGAGAACAATTTGAATTAAGTTCTTTTAAAAGATTGTTGGATATTTATAGCACTTCTTCGCAAACGATAGATGCTTTAATGAAGTTAGAATTGCCAAGTGGCGTAGAAGTAGAAATTAAAGTTTAATTATATCTTAATTTGAGATAGAATTTAAACGTCAGCCTCTGCTTTAAGTAAGCTGATTATTGTTGATAATAATATTAAAAAAGAATGTCAGGTTTAATTGGTAAAAAAATTGGAATGACCAGCATTTATGATGCTGATGGGAAGCAACAGCCTTGCACAGTTATTGAGGCTGGTCCTTGTGTTGTAACGCAGGTCCTAACTCCTGAAAAGAATGGTTACAGTGCTATACAGTTGGCTTTTGGAGAGCTAAAAGAAAAGAATTGCACTAAGCCCATGAGAGGACATTTTGCTAAGTGTAGTACAACTCCTAAAAGGCATGTTTTTGAATTTACTCGTTTTGAAGAAGGAGCAAAGAAATCTTTTGGAGAAACAATAGACTGTTCAATATTCCACGAAGGAGAGTATGTTGATGTTGTAGGTATATCAAAAGGTAAGGGTTTTCAAGGGGTAGTTAAACGTCATGGTTTCGGAGGTGTTGGAGATAAAACACACGGACAACATGACAGATTACGTGCTCCGGGTTCTGTTGGAGCATCTTCATACCCTTCAAGATTATTCAAGGGATTAAGAATGGCAGGTAGAACAGGTGGAAATAGAGTAAAGGTTCAAAACTTGCAGATTTTAAAAGTTATTGAAGAAAAGAATTTAGTTTTAGTCAAGGGATCAGTTCCTGGTCCAAAAGGTTCAATTTTAAAACTTGAGAGATGGAGTTAAAAGTTTATAATATAAATGGAAATGATACTGGAAGAACAATTTCAGTTAGTGATTCTCTTTTAGCTATTGAACCAAATGATCATGTTATTTGGTTGGATGTTAAACAATTTTTAGCCAATAGACGTCAAGGGACTCATAAATCAAAAGAACGTTCTGAGGTTTCTGGTTCTACAAGAAAGTTAAAACGTCAAAAAGGTACAGGTGGAGCAAGAGCAGGAGATACAAACAGTCCTACAATAGTTGGAGGTGGTAGAGCATTTGGTCCAAAACCAAGAGACTATTCTTTCAAATTAAACAAGAAAGTAAAACGTTTAGCAAGATTATCTGCTCTTACATATAAAGCAAAAGAAGACAAGATTACAATTGTAGAAGATTTTTCTTTTGAAACTCCAAAGACAAAAAACATGATGAATGTTTTGGACAACTTAAAACTAAAAGACAAAAAAGTTTTGTTTATATTGGATAATCAGGATAATTTTGTAATTTTGTCGGCTCGTAATATAAAGGATGTAGATGTAATTAACGCAAAATTAGTTAATACATACGAAATTATGCGAGCACATAATATAATATTTTCAGAGACTTCTATTAAAAAATTGGAAGACTTATGGAATAATTCATTAGAAAAATAAAAAAAACAGTCAATATATTTAGAATATGGATATCATAGTAAAGCCAGTTATTACAGAAAAGATGAGCAAAATGACAGAGAAATTCTCTAATCGTTATGGTTTCATCGTTAATAAGAACGCAAACAAGATTGAAATAAAAAAGGCTGTTGAGGCTTTATATAATGTTAAAGTTGATAGAGTAAATACTGCTAATTATAAAGGAAAGATTAAATCTCGTTACACTAAAGGAGGATTTATAAAAGGAAAAACTTCAGATTATAAAAAAGCAATAGTTTTCCTATCAAATGGCGAAACAATAGATTTTTATAGCAATATTTAATAAAGAGAAATAATGGCTTTAAAAAAATTAAAACCAACAACACCGGGACAACGCTTTAAGGTTGCAAGCACCTTTGAAGAAATCACTTCTTCTACTCCACATAAGGCTTTGGTCTATGGTGTCAAGAAAAGTGGAGGACGAAACAATCAAGGAAAGATGACCATGAGATATATAGGTGGTGGTCACAAAAAATTGTATCGTTTTATAGATTTTCGTAGAGATAAAGATAATATTCCTGCTACTGTAAAGACTATAGAATATGATCCAAATAGAACAGCACGTATAGCATTGATTTGTTATGCTGATGGGGAAAAGAGTTATATAGTAGCTCCTAATGGATTAAAGGTTGGACAACAGGTAATATCAGGTCAAGGAGTTGCTCCTGAATTAGGAAATACATTATTATTAAGTGAAATTCCTTTCGGAACACTTATACATAATATAGAGTTGGCACCGGGTCAAGGAGCTAAATTAGCTCGTAGTGCAGGTTCTTATGCTCAGTTAATGTCTCGTGATGGTAAATATGCAATCGTAAAGATGCCTTCTGGAGAAACAAGAATGATATTGCAAGCATGTAGAGCAACAATAGGAATGGTATCTAATGTTGAACATAATTTGGAAATATCAGGAAAAGCTGGACGTTCAAGATGGTTAGGAAGAAGACCCCGTAATAGAGGTGTTGTAATGAATCCTGTAGATCACCCAATGGGTGGTGGTGAAGGACGTGCCTCAGGAGGACAACCTCGTTCTCGTAAGGGTATTCCATCTAAGGGATATAAGACAAGATCTCTAAAAAAGCATTCAGATAAGTATATTATTGAAAGACGTAAAAATAAATAATAAGTAAGTAATGAGTCGTTCGTTAAAAAAAGGACCTTATATTCATTATAAGTTGGAAAGGAAAGTGCTTGCAGCACAAGAACAGAATAAAAAAACTACCATAAAGACATGGTCAAGAGCTTCTATGATTTCACCTGATTTTGTGGGACAGACTATTGCTGTACATAATGGAAATAAATTTATTCCAGTTTATGTTACCGAAAATATGGTTGGACACAAATTGGGAGAATTTGCTCCTACAAGAATTTTCCGCGGACACGCTGGACAAAAAGATAAAGGTAAGAAATAGTAAATTTGCTGAAAAATGGGGAAAAGAAAACGTATTAGTGCACAAGCACGTAAAGATAAAGCAAAAAGCCTTTGTGTGGCAAAGTTGAGAAATAATCCTACCTCTCCTCAAAAAACAAGATTGATGGCTGATGCTATAAGAGGATTGGATGTAAATAAAGCTTTAGGTATTTTACAATATTCTCAAAGAGAATCGGCTATTAAATTACGTAAATTATTGCTTTCTGCTATTGCAAATTGGCAAAACAAGAATGAGGATAAAAAAGTAGAAGATAGTTCTTTGTATGTAAAATACATAACTGTTGATGACGGACGACAAATAAAACGTTTTAGAACTGCACCTAAGGGAATGGGATATAGAATTAGGAAACGTTCCAATCATGTAACTTTATCCATAGGAAGTAGGGTTGCTGAGGCTGTAATTAATGTTAATAATGAAGATAATAATTAAATAATATAAGTTGGAATGGGACAAAAGGCAAATCCAATAGGTAATAGGTTAGGTATCATAAGAGGATGGGATTCTAATTGGTATGGAGGAAATAATTTTGGTGCCAAATTAGTTGAAGACGATAAGATAAGAAAATACTTAAATGTTAGACTTTCAAGAGCAAGTGTATCTAAAATCTACATAGAAAGAACATTAAAACTTATTACCGTTATAATACATACAGCAAGACCAGGTTTTATTATTGGTAAGATGGGTCAAGAAATTGACAAGATAAAAGAAGAATTGAAGAAACTTACCGATAAAGATGTTCAAATAAATATAGCAGAGGTAAAACGTCCTGAATTAGAAGCAACATTGGTAGCTGCTAATGTAGCACGTCAAATAGAAGGAAGAATAGCTTATCGTAGAGCTGTAAAAATGGCTATAACATCTACAATGAAGTCAGGTGCAGAAGGAATAAAAATTTCCGTATCTGGACGTATTGGTGGTGCTGAAATGGCAAGAAGAGAACATTATAAAGAAGGTAGAACTCCACTACATACTTTAAGAGCAGACATAGATTATGCACAAGCTGAGGCTCACACAACATACGGACGTATAGGTGTTAAGGTTTGGATATGTAAGGGATTAGTCTATGGTAAAAAGGAAATAGTTCCTTATGCAATTGGTGGTAGCTTTGTAAATGGAAATCGTAATGATCAACGTCAATCCGATGGTATGAGTTTCCGCCAACGTAGAAGAATGAATAAAAATTAGTTAACAAGTCAAATAACTTAATAAATGCTACAACCTAAGAAGACAAAGTTTAGAAAACAACAGAAAGGCAGAATTAAAGGTCTTGCTTTTCGTGGTCACGAGTTGGCTTTTGGAAGTTTTGGAATAAAGTCATTAGAGACATCTTTTTTGACAGGTCGTCAAATAGAAGCCGCACGTCAAGCAGTAACAAGATACATGAAACGTGAAGGGCAAATATGGATAAGGGTTTTTCCTGACAAACCAATAACTAAAAAACCTAACGAAGTTCGTATGGGTAAAGGTAAGGGTGCACCTGAATATTTTGTTGCAAGAATTATGCCAGGAACCATGTTATTTGAAGCAGATGGAGTGCCTTTGGAAATTGCAAAAGAAGCTATGCGTTTAGCAGCTCAAAAGTTGCCAGTAACAACAAAGTTTGTAATCAGAAGAGATTATGTTGAACAGGCATAATAAAAGTAGAATATGAAAAGCAAGAGCAATGTAATAAAAGAACTCTCTACGGCAGAGTTAAAGGAAAAATTAGCGGTTGATAGAATGCAATTAAATAAAATGAAGATAAATCATGCTGTTACTCCGCTGGAAAATCCTAATCAAATAAAATCAATGAGGAGAAATATCGCAAGAATGCTTACCGAATTAGCATCAAGAGATAGACAATCTAGTGAAAGTAAAAATTAATTTACTCAAAAAATGGAAAGAAATTTAAGAAAGGAAAGAATAGGATTGGTTGTTAGCAATAAGATGGACAAAACTATTCGAGTATTGGTTGAACGCAAGGTAAAGCATTCCAAGTACGAAAAGTTCGTTAAGAAGAGTACTAAATTCATGGCTCATGATGAAAAGAATGAGTGTAATGAAGGGGATACTGTAAGAATAATGGAAACAAGACCATTGAGTAAAAATAAATGTTGGAGATTAGTTGAAATAATAGAAAGAGCTAAATAGAAATGATACAACAAGAATCGAGGTTAGTAGTTGCAGATAACAGTGGTGCCAAGAATGTATTATGCATTAGAGTGCTTGGCGGAACAAAGAGAAGATATGCCTCTTTGGGAGATAAGATAGTTGTTGCAGTTAAGGATGCTATTCCTTCTGGAAATGTAAAAAAGGGTATAGTTTCAAAAGCTGTTGTTGTTAGAACAAAGAAAGAAATAAGAAGGCAAGATGGTTCTTATATTCGTTTTGATGATAATGCTTGTGTCCTTTTGACCGCAAATGACGAATTAAGAGGAACACGTATTTTTGGACCGGTAGCAAGAGAATTGCGTGAAAAACAATTTATGAAAATAGTTTCATTGGCTCCTGAAGTTTTATAAAAAAAGCGAAAATATTTAAGATATGAAATTACATATTAAAAAAGGTGATACGGTAAAGGTTATTGCTGGCGATTCAAGAGGTAGCAGTGGAAAGGTTCTACTTGTCTATCCTAATAAAAATAGAGCAATAGTTGAGGGTGTTAATAAAGTAAAGAAACATTCTAAACCAACTTCCAAAAATACACAAGGAGGTATTATAGAAAAAGAAGCCTCTATACATATTTCAAATTTAGCTGTTGTAGATTCAAAAGGAAATGCAACAAGAATAGGAAGAAAATTGGATGAAAAGACAAATAAATTGGTTCGTTATTCAAAAAAGACAGGGGAGGTGATTAAATGATGACTTACATACCAAGATTAAAACAGAAATATAAAGAAGAGATAGTTGAATCTTTAAAAAAAGAATACAACTACAGGACGGTTATGCAAGTTCCAAAGTTATTAAAAATATCCTTGAATCAAGGATTGGGAAAAACTGCTATAACTGATAAAAAAGTAATAGATCAAGGAATAGAAGAAATGACAATAGTTGCAGGACAAAAAGCTGTTGCAACAAAGTCTAAGAAAGATATATCTAACTTTAAATTAAGAAAAGGTATGCCTGTTGGTGTTAGAGTTACACTAAGAGGAGATAAAATGTATGAATTTCTTGATAGATTAATATCTGCTTCCATACCAAGAATAAGAGATTTTAGAGGAGTAAATGATAAAGGTTTTGATGGAAGAGGTAATTTTTCTTTTGGAATAACAGAACAAATAATCTTTCCAGAAATAGATATTGATAAAATATCACATATACAAGGTATGGATATAACTTTTGTAACGTCAGCTAATACAGATAAGGAAGCATTATCTCTATTAAAGGCGTTCGGATTTCCTTTTAAAAATCAAAATAGCAATTAATTATGGCAAAAGAATCAATAAAAGCAAGAGAACGTAAAAGAGAAAAAATGGTTGCTAAATATGCAGCTAAAAGAGCAGCTTTATTAAAGGCAGAAGATTATGAAGGTCTTCAAAAATTGCCTAAAAATGCTTCTCCTGTTAGATTGCATAATAGATGTCAATTGACAGGAAGACCTAAAGGATATATGAGACAATTTGGAATTTCTCGTATTAATTTTAGAGAGATGGCTTTATCTGGATTGATTCCCGGTGTGAAAAAAGCAAGTTGGTAAAATAAAAAAATAGTCTAAATAAATAAAATAATACGTATAATGTTGACAGATCCAATTGCAGATTATTTGACTCGTATAAGAAATGCTTCAATGGCTAAGCATAAAATGGTTGAAATACCATCTTCAAATATAAAAAAGGAGATAACAAAGATATTATTTGATAAGGGATATATTTTAAACTATAAGTTTGAAGATGACGTTTTCCCAAAACAAATAAAAATAGCGTTGAAATATCACCAATCAACAAAGGAACCTGTTCTTACAAAATTAGTAAGAATTAGTAGCCCGGGTTTGAGAAAATATGTTGCCGCTTCTGAACTTCCCAGAGTACTTAATGGATTAGGAATTGCAATAATTTCAACTTCTAAAGGTATGATGACAGATAAAGAAGCAAGGACGCTTAACATAGGTGGAGAAGTTATTTGTTATATTAGTTAATATAAAAAAATAGAGAAAAATGTCAAGAATAGGTAAGTTGCCGATAGCTCTTCCTTCAGGAGTAGAAATAAATGTTAATGACAATAATGTCGTTACAGTTAAAGGAAAACTTGGAACATTAACACAAAGTGTTGATCCTTGTATTTCATTAAAGGTGGAAGATAGTTTATTGACTTTAAATAGGGAATCTGATCAAAAAAGACATAAAGCAATGCATGGTCTATACAGAGCACTAATTGCTAATATGGTTAAAGGGGTTTCAGAAGGATTTAAAACAGTTCAAGAAGTTGTTGGTGTTGGTTATAAAGCACAAGCAAATGGACAAACATTAGAATTGTCATTAGGATATTCACACAACATATTTTTTGAATTACCAAAAGAAATAAAAGTTGAAACTGTAACAGAAAAAGGTAAAAACCCTTTAATTATTATGTCAAGTTACGACAAACAATTGTTGGGACAAGTTGCTTCTAAAATACGTTCTTTACGTAAGCCTGAACCTTATAAAGGAAAAGGTATTCGTTTCCAAAACGAAGTTATTCGTAGAAAAGCAGGTAAGGCAGCTTCTAAATAATTTTAGTAGAATAAAAATCCAAAAAGTAGGATGGCAAATAATAAAGAAATAAGAAGATCAAAGTTGAAGATGAGGATCCGTAAGAAAATTAACGGAACTGCACAGAGACCTCGTCTAACAGTGTTTAGAAGTAGTAAAGAGATATATGCTCAATTGGTTGATGACATTAATGGCAAAACCTTAGTTGCTGCTTCTTCAATAGAAAAAACATTTGAAAAAGCAGGCACAAAGACTCAGGTAGCTCAATTGGTTGGTCAATTAGTTGCTCAAAGAGCTATATCTATCGGTGTTGATACAGTTACATTTGATAGAAATGGTTATTTATATCATGGTAGAGTGAAATCATTAGCTGAGGCAGCACGTCAGGGAGGCTTAAAATTCTAAATTAGATATGGCAGACTTAAATATAAAGAGAGTAAAATCAAGCGAAATTGAATTTAACGATCGTCTTGTAAGTATAAACAGAGTTACAAAAGTAACTAAAGGTGGTAGAACATTTAGCTTTTCTGCTATTGTTGTTGTAGGAAACGAAAAAGGTGTTGTTGGTTACGGATTAGGTAAGGCTAAGGAAGTAACAGCAGCAATATCCAAAGGAATTGATGATGCTAAGAAAAATCTCATAAAAGTTCCTATCCTAAAAGGAACAGTTCCTCATGAACAAATAGGAAAGTATAGTGGAGCACAAGTTTTTCTTAAACCTGCTGCACCCGGAACAGGTGTTATTGCCGGTGGTGCAATGCGTGCTGTTTTGGAAAGCGTTGGAGTGAAAGACGTATTAGCAAAATCAAAGGGTTCTTCTAATCCTCATAGTGTTGTAAAAGCAACAATAGATGCATTAATCCAAATGAGAGACCCTTATACTATTGCTAAGTTGAGAGGTATAGAAATGGATAAAGTTTTTAACGGATAAAAGTTGAAACACAAATGAAAGTAAAAGTTACACAAGTAAGAAGTGGAATAGGTAGTACGCTTCGTCAAAAACAAACTTTGGCGTCCTTAGGATTGAGAAAAATTAGTCAATCAAGAGAACATGAATTGACTCCTCAAATACAAGGAATGATAGCAAAGGTCAGCCATTTGATAAAAGTAGAAGAAATTTAATAATCATATTGAAAAATAATAATAAATCATGGATTTAAGTAATCTTAAACCTGCAGAAGGCTCAACAAAAAATCGTAAAAGAATAGGTAGAGGACAAGGCTCCGGAAGAGGTGGTACCTCTACAAGAGGGCATAAAGGAGCAAAATCTCGTTCAGGATATTCTCGTAAAATAGGTTTTGAAGGAGGTCAGATGCCTTTGTATAGACGTTTGCCAAAATTTGGATTTAAAAATATAAATAGAATAGAATATGTTGCTATCAATTTAGATACTTTAAATATATTAGCAACAGAAAAAAATATAACCAATATAACATTAGAAACTTTAAAAGAACATGGACTTGTTTCTTCAAGAGAAAAAGTGAAAATATTGGGAAAAGGCGAATTAAATGCAAAGGTAGATGTTAGCGCTAACGCTTTCTCTGCATCTGCAAAATCGGCAATAGAATCAAAGGGAGGAATTGTAACAATAATCTAACAACCAAAATCAATGAAGCGATTTATCAATACTCTAAAAAACATTTGGAATATAAAAGATCTTAGAACAAGAATTCTTTATACATTAGCTCTTGTGCTAATATATAGGATTGGTTCTTTCGTTGTTTTACCCGGAATAAATCCGAGTGACTTGTCTAATTTGCAAGCCCAAACCAAAGATGGAGTATTGGGATTATTGAATATGTTTTCAGGTGGTGCATTTTCAAATGCATCCATCTTTGCATTGGGTATAATGCCATACATCACTGCATCAATCGTGATGCAGCTACTAACAATGGTTGTGCCTTACTTTTCTAAAATGCAAAAAGAAGGAGAAAGTGGAAGAAATAAAATAAATCAAATAACAAGATGGCTAACAATCGTTGTTACTCTTTTCCAATCTTTCGCATATCTTGCAAATCTAAGATACCAACTTCAGGGAGCAACAATATATAGTATAACCGGTAGTGATAGTTTAAATTTCCTAAACTGGACTCTTCCAATATCAATAATGCTTACTTGCGGAACCCTATTTGTTATGTGGCTTGGTGAAAGAATAACAGACAAGGGAATAGGTAATGGTATATCATTAATAATTATGGTTGGTATAGTTGCTCGTTTGCCATTTGCTCTGTTTGCAGAATTTGCTGCACAATTAGGAGACCAAGGTGGTGGATTAGTAAAATTGTTTGTAGAGTTAATGATACTTCTATTAGTTATAATGCTATGTATTCTCTTGGTTCAAGGAACAAGAAGAATACCTGTTCAATATGCTAAAAGAATAGTAGGAAACAAACAATATGGCGGAGTACGTCAATACGTTCCTATAAAAGTAAATGCCGCAGGAGTAATGCCAATAATCTTTGCTCAAGCAATTATGTTTATCCCAGTAACATTATTTGGTTTTTCCGATTCTGAAAATATGCAAGGAATAAGAGCTGCACTCTCTGACTTTAATGGATTTTGGTATAATCTAATATTTGCAATAGTCATTATTGCCTTCACATACTTCTATACAGCAATAGCTATAAATCCTAAACAAATGGCAGATGATATGAAAAAGAACGGAGGATTCATTCCGGGAATTAAACCGGGAAAGAAAACTCAGGAGTTCTTTGATGATGTATTATCAAAAATAACCCTTCCTGGTTCAATTTTCTTAGCTATCGTAGCAATACTTCCTGCAATAATTAGTCTATTTGGAGTTAATTCTCAATTTGCACAATTTTATGGAGGAACATCATTATTGATTTTAGTTGGTGTGGTATTAGATACATTACAACAAATAGAAAGTCACTTATTGATGAGACACTATGATGGTTTGACAAAATCAGGTAGAATAAAAGGAAGATCACAAATGTAATTATGTTTGGAAGTACAGCAATACATATAAGAACATTAGATGAGATAGAACAATTAAGAAAGAGTTCATTGCTTGTAGGAGAAACTTTGTCTGAAGTAGCTAAAAATATAAAACCAGGAGTAACAACTAAATATTTAGATACAATAGCAGAAGAGTTTATAAAAGATAATAATGCTGAGCCGGTTTTTAAAGGATATAATGGTTATCCAGCTTCCTTATGTATATCAATAAATGAAGTTGTTGTACATGGAATACCGGGAAACAGAGAAATAAAAGAAGGGGATATAATATCAATAGACTGCGGAACATTTCTCAATGGATGGGTTGGAGATTCTGCCTACACTTTTGCAGTAGTGGGAGTATCAGAAGAGGCAAAGAAATTGATGAAGGTAACAAAAGAGTCTTTGTATTTAGGAATAGAAAAATGTGTTATTGGAAATAGAATAGGAGATTTGAGCCATAAAATACAATCTTATTGTGAAGATTATGGATATGGAGTAGTAAGAGAGTTGTGTGGTCATGGCGTAGGTAGAAAGATGCATGAAGAACCAGAGGTTCCAAATTTTGGAAAAGCTGGAACAGGAATAAAGTTTAAAGAAGGAATGGTCATAGCAATAGAACCTATGATAACAATGCACAAAAAAGAAGTAGTATTTGAAAGAGATGGATGGACTTGTAGAACAAAGGATATGTCTTGGGCAGCACACTATGAACACGATGTTGCAATAACAAAAAATGATCCTTATATTCTTTCAAGTTTTGAAAAGATAGAAGAAACTATAAAGCAAAATAATAATTTAGTAATAGTTTAATATGGCAAAACAAGCATCTATACAATTAGATGGAACAGTAATTGAATCGTTGGGAAATGCAATGTTTAAGGTGGAATTAGAAAATGGACATGTTATCATTGCTCATATCTCAGGTAAGATGAGAATGCACTATATTAAAATATTGCCGGGCGATAAAGTACAAATTGAAATGTCTCCGTATGACTTAACAAAAGGGAGAATTTCATATAGACATAAATAGAAAGATAATTAAGAATAATAAATAAACATTTAACCGATAATGAAAGTTAGAACATCAGTAAAGAAAAGGTCTCCTGAATGTATAGTGGTACGTAGAAAAGGAGTGGTTTATGTTATCAACAAGAAAAATCCTAAATACAAACAAAGACAAGGATAATTAATAAATTAAAAATATAAATAGAGTTTATGGCAAGAATTGCAGGTATAGACTTACCAAAAAATAAAAGAGGAGTAATAGGATTAACATACATATATGGTATAGGTAAAAGTACAGCCTCTTCTATATTGTCCAAAGCTGGAATAAGCGAAGATAAGAAAGTGAACGAATGGAGTGATGAAGAACAAAACGCTATTCGTAATATAATCAATGATGAATATAAAGTGGAAGGTGCCCTACGTTCAGAAGTTCAAATGAACATAAAACGTCTTATGGATATAGGTTGTTATAGAGGTATTCGTCATCGTATAGGCTTACCTCTTCGTGGTCAAAGTACCAAAAACAATGCTCGTACACGTAAGGGTAGAAAGAAAACTGTTGCAAACAAAAAGAAAGCAACTAAATAATTAGTATAAAATTGTAGCAGATGCGGATTATCTATATAATAAATTTTGGAGCATCTGTATTGAGAAACGAATAAAAAAGGAGATCAAAGAACATTATGGCAAAAAGTTCTAAACCAACAAAGAAAAGAGTAGTAAAAGTTGAACCGCAAGGAAAAGCATTTATCTTTGCTTCGTTCAACAATTGTATTGTTTCATTAGCCAATAATGCAGGACAAGTTATTTCTTGGTCATCTGCTGGTAAGATGGGATTTAGAGGTTCAAAGAAAAACACACCTTATGCTTCACAAATGGCAGCAGAGGATGCTTCAAAGGCAGCTTTTGACTTTGGATTACGTAAAGTAAAAGTGTATGTTAAGGGTCCTGGTGCAGGACGTGAGGCTGCAATAAGGGCAATTAGCACTTGCGGTATAGAAGTTTTGGAAATTATGGATGTGACCCCTGTTCCTCACAACGGATGTCGTCCTCCTAAGAGAAGACGTGTATAATTTATATAAAAGAAGAAAATTATGGCAAGATATATAGGACCAAAAACAAGAATAGCAAGGAAATTCGGAGAACCAATATTCGGCTCTGACAAATCTTTTGACAAAAAGAACTATCGTCCTGGACAACACGGAAGAGATAGAAGATCTCCAAAGAAGTCTGAATACGGAATACAGCTTAAAGAAAAACAAAAAGCAAAATATACTTATGGTATATTGGAAAGACAATTCCGTAACATATTTGAAAAGGCTTCTCGAAAAGGAGGTATAACAGGTGAAGTGTTATTACAACTAATAGAGTCTCGTTTAGATAACGTAGTTTATCGTTTAGCAATGGCTAAGACAAGAAGTCAAGCACGACAATTGGTGAGCCATCGTCACATATTAGTTAATGGAGAAAAGGTTAATATCCCTTCATATATGCTAAAACCGGGAGATATAGTAAGCGTAAGAGAACGTTCAAAATCATTAGAAATAATTAATGATTCTTTGGAAGGAGCAACAAATCGTTTCCCTTGGTTAGAACTTGATATAGCAAACAAAAGCGGTAAGTTTCTTTCTTACCCTCAAAGAGAAGATATTCCTGAGAATATCAAAGAACAATTAATAGTTGAGTTATATTCTAAATAAGATTAAATAAAGAATAAAGAAATGGCCATATTAGCTTTTCAACAACCTGAAAAGGTTATAATGATAGAGTCGGATGAAAAACAAGGTAAATTTGAATTTCGTCCCTTAGAACCCGGTTATGGAATGACAATAGGCAATGCACTTCGCCGCATATTGTTGTCTTCATTGGAGGGGTTTGCAATAACTTCTATTAGAATAGAAGGCGTTCAACACGAATTTGCAACAATATCGGGAGTGATGGAAGATATGACTGAAATCATCCTTAATTTAAAACAAATTCGCTTCAAACGTAAAATTGAAGAAGAAGAAAGTGAATTAGTAAGATTCTCTATCAAGGGTAAAAGTGTTTTTAAGGCAGGAGATATAAACAAACACCTAAATAACTTCCAAGTGCTAAACACAGATTTGGAGATATGTCATTTAGAACCCGAAGTTGAGTTGAAAATAGAACTTAACATAGAAAAGGGTAGAGGTTATGTTCCTGCTGAGGATAATAAAAAGCCTAATGATTTAATAGACACAATACTTATAGATTCAATACATACTCCAATAAAAAATGTTAAGTATGAGGTAGAGCCTTATAGAGTTGAACAAAAGACAGACTATGAAAAGTTAGTCTTTGAAATAACAACAGATGGTTCAATATCTCCTAAGGATGCTTTGACAGGAGCAGCTTCAATACTAATACAACATTTTGTGTTGTTCTCAGAAGAAGGTATATCCACTCAAACAGAAGTGAAACCTTTAACTGAAGAATTTGATGAAACAACACTACATATTCGTCAAATATTGAAAACAAAACTATCAGAGATAGAGCTTTCTGTTAGAGCATTGAATTGCTTAAAACAAGCAGAGATTGAAACTTTGGGAGAATTGGTATCATTCAATAAAAATGACTTGTTGAAGTTCCGTAACTTTGGTAGGAAGTCAATGGTAGAATTGGAAGAATTGGTTAAGTCCAAAGGACTTGAATTTGGAATGAATATTGCGAAATATAAATTAGATAAAGAATAAAAGGAAATGAGACACGGGTGTAAAGTAAATAAACTATCAAGGACACAAGCACACAGAGCAGCTATGCTTTCTAATATGGCTTCATCTTTGATACTACATAAAAGAATAAATACTACATTAGCAAAAGCAAAAGCTTTGAGAGTATATGTAGAACCATTGATAACAAAATCTAAGACAGATTCCTTAAATCAAAGACGTGTTGTTTTTAGTTACCTACAAAACAAAGAGGCAGTAACAGAACTTTTCAGAGAAATATCTCAAAAGGTGGCTAATCGTAATGGAGGTTACACACGCATATTGAAAACAGAACGCCGTCAAGGTGACGGAGCTGAAATGGTTATGATGGAACTTGTGGATTATAATGAAAATCTATTGAAGGAAGCAAAACCACAAAAGGCTAAGACAACAAGAAGAGGTCGTTCAACAAAGAAAACAGATGATAAGGTTGAAACTCCTGCGGAAGTAGCAGTTGAAACAAATGTTGAAGCAACTATTGAAGAACAACCTATTGTTGAACAAACAACTGTTGAAACAGCAGAAGCAACACCAGAAGTTGAAGCAAAAGCAGAAACGGCAGAAGCTCCTGCAACAGAACAATCTCCAATAGAAGAAGAAAAAAAGACAGAAGAATAAAAGAAAAATAAATCCTGTTTTTATAGTTAAAGGCGAAAACTTAATAAAATTAAGTTTTCGCCTTTTTTATCCCCACTAATTATCGGGTGTTCCCTTATTTGAATAATTTCTTCCTTATCTTACAATTTTATATTATCTGAGAATATATAGGTTGATAGATAAAATGTGTATTTTTACTCATAGTTATATCTTTTTTAATTTGTTCAAAATGCAAATATAACCAAAATGGGCTGATCTTATTTAAGAAAGTTAGCCTTATTCTTTTGTCTTAAAAGTTTTATCGGACACTAATGAAAAACAAAAAATATATTTTAGAAAAGTTAAGAAAGGCATTACTAGATATTGAAGAGTAAAAGAAATTGTTGTATGACTGAAAAAGAAAGTAGTGGGACTTTACATTTTGCAGCAACTTGCTGCAAAATAATTTTATCGTAATTTTTCAGCAACTTGCTGAAGATTTTCAAAAGAAAGCATTTCTTAAAATATTTTGGACCTAATATAATAATTTATTGAAATGATGAATTCTTTTTATGAAGTTATTATTAAACTAAGAAGCCTATTACTATACTTATAATTGCACTTATAATTGCACCTATAATTGCAAATTTCCAATTGCGTATATTTTCTTCTTTTGTTCTATTTTTAGCATGTTGCTTTGCATTAGCTAATCCTACGTTATGCTTTTTTATAAAATTACTAACATCATAATAACTAACTAAGGCTTCTTCGTATGCAGTATATGCACCTTCTTTTTCAGGAAAAGATTTATTCTCTATTGATTTTGCTTCTATGGTTTTCAGTCTGGCTTTGTCGTTTAGTATCGTAAATTCTGGTAGAAATTTACCATCATCAACGAGTGTAAGATTTACATCTTTATATTGTTGCTTAAAATCTTTTACTTCGTCTTGGTAATAGATTAGCATTATCTTATGGCAATCAAGGGTAGCCCTTGTTATATGATCATACGCTTTTTTTAATTCGTTTTTTAGTGCATTATCATCTATTTTTGAAGAAAAGCATCTCGCAATGTGACTAAAACAAGCTCTAATTTCATTTAATACTGGTCCGGGAAACTTTCCTGTTAAGGTTTCAATAGCCGCAACCAAAGGTAGTATTTTATTATTATATTCATTAAAAATATTGCTTAGCTTTTCAAGAATATCTGTGGAAAGTTGTGTTATGCCTAAATTATTACTTTCCTTGTTTATCATATTCCTCAAATTTATTATTGAATTCCTCTTCAATATCATTAATGATTCGTCCCATATATAACAAGGGATTTCCGCGAAAATCAATTCTCGGATCAGGGTTGCTTAAGCGTAGTTTGGTGCCTAAACGACCTTCTATATATTCATCCGTTTGCTCTGGGTCTTGCTCACGTATAGTAGCAATAGGCAGCCCTACGATGTTTTCTATCATGGACTCAAAACGATTTGTTGTATCCTTTGATGACATTGTTGTGTAATTTTTTATTTTGCACAAAAATAGATATTATTTCTGAATAATCAACATTTTTTTGTTTTTTAAGCCACATTAATGAAAAAGCAGCAGTTAAAAAGGCTTATTTGATTTATTTTTACAGGTAGCCTTTCAGGCTTTTTAAGACTTATTTGAATAACTTCTTCCTTATCTAATAAATAAATTTGTGGTATTATAAAAATATTTATAATTTTGCACGTGAGTTCATCGCTCAAGAGAGTGAAGGAAATAGAGAAACGTAAGCCAAGATGCTCTACGTTTCTTGCTTTTTATAGCACTTCGTCTAATCTCCGTTTATACTTTTTCATCATTTTGTTACGTTTTTTAATAATATCTAAATAAGATCAAGTTGTTCGGAATTTCCGAACAACTTATTGTTGGTACTATAATAAAGAAAAACTAAAAAACTTAAAGCATCTTTAAACAATTTTCTCCTCATTTATAAAGAAAGGGTAGACACTGTATCCCCAATTTATAAAATATTATTCACTAAAAACAATCACTTAATTTTTGTTTTGTAATGTTTTGACAAAACATTAATATATTTTTTTGCGTAATAAATTGTCTTGCATCTAAATTATTTATGAAAAATACATTGTTTATATTACAAATAATGTATCTTTGTATTTTAAAAATGTTAAAAACGTTGAAAGAAAAATAAAAGTTGATAAGATATTAAGTTGTTTTATTTTCTCAAAAAAAACTAAGTGATTTTTCTTAAATCATTTTTAACATCATAAATTAATAGATAACAAAAAAAAGATAAAAGGTATTAATGGCTAATTTTACAGAGAACACACGAGTTCAGGTTCCAGCTGCATTGCATCTATGTAAGCTCGGATATACATATTTGGACAATATTCCAAAGTATGATGATAAAACCAATATTTTGACTGATGTATTCTTAGATTCAGTTAAAAAACTTAATCCAAACATAAGTAATGCGGAATGTCAGCAGTTTTTTAATAAGATTGTTGGTACGGCAAACAATGATGACTTGGGAAAGGAATTCTATTCTACTTTATCTTCAAATAGTGGGTTGAAATTAATAGATTTTATCAATGGGGATAATAATGTTTGGCATGTTACTACAGAATTTACTTGTGAAAATAAAGACACTGGTGACAATTTTCGTCCAGATATTACATGCTTTATCAATGGTTTGCCATTAGCCTTTATAGAAGTGAAGAAACCCAATAACCATGATGGTATTTTGGCAGAACGTGAAAGAATCAATAAAAGAATGCGTAATAAAGCATTTCGCCGTTTTTTCAATATTACTCAATTGATGATATTCTCCAATAATCAAGAATATGACAACGATAATAGGGTGCCTATTCAAGGGGTATTCTATTCTTGCACGGCAAAAGAGACGACTTTCTTTAATGTTTTTAGAGAAGAGGATAGTTGTTTTGTTGCAAAATATTCATATTTACCGGAAGATATAGAAATAGAAAATAAAGTATTGAAGCACCGTAATTGTATTGTTATTAAAAATTTGCCAGAATATCATACAAATAAACAGCTTGATACACCAACGAATCGTATATTAACATCTATGCTTTGTAAAGAGCGAATATTATTTTTACTACGATATGGCTTTGCGTATGTAGAGAAAAAAATTGAGTTGTTAGATGGTTCGCAGGGAACAAAATTGGAAAAGCACATTATGCGTTATCAACAACTTTTTGCATCGTTGGCTATATGCAATAAATTAGATAAAGATATTAAAAGTGGAATTATCTGGCATACGCAAGGTAGTGGCAAAACGGCTTTAGCTTATTATTCAGTACGCAACTTAACTGATTTCTATGCACAGCGTGATATTGCAGTAAAATTTTATTTCATTGTTGACCGCATTGATCTTATGGAACAAGCCAGTGACGAATTTGCGGCAAGGGGTCTTATTGTGCGAAATGCTAAAAGTAGAGATGAACTAATGGCAGATATTGGCAGTTTATCCCTTACTGTAAATTCAGAAGGTAAGCCGGAGATAATGGTGGTGAATATTCAAAAATTCAAAGAAGATAAAACCAAAATAAAGTTAGACAACGGATATAATACTAAACTGCAACGTATATTCTTTATAGATGAGGCACACCGTGGTTATAATCCACAGGGAAGTTTCTTAGCAAATCTTCTCGAAGCAGACAAAGACGCTGTCAAGATAGCACTTACAGGGACTCCGCTTTTGAAAGAAGAAAAAGAATCATGGCGTGTATTTGGTGACTATATAAATACCTATTATTACGATAAATCCATAGCAGATGGTTATACTTTAAAATTAATGCGTGAACCGATAGAAACCATTTATAAAGAGAAGATAGAAAGCATTCTGGATAAATTGGCAGGCAGCATAGAGGTGAAAAAAAGCGATATTGACCGTAATGAGATTATGGAGCACGATAGCTACCTGAATGCTTTACTTGACTATGTTATTAAAGATTTTAGAAGATTTCGTACAGAACAAAATGATGATTCGGTTGGTGCAATGATTGTATGCAAAACAAATCCACAAGCACGAAGAATGTATAGTTTGTGGCAAGAACGTTTTAATTTTGCAAAAGATTTTGAAAAAAAAATGAAATTAGATAACGATCCTATGTTATCTAATAAATATAATAAACCCTTGCGAGCTTTTCTCATTTTGCATGATGAAGGAGATAAGTCGGAACGTAAAGTATATATTGACGAATTTAAAAAACTGCAAGATGTGGATATTCTTATCGTCAATCAAATGCTTTTGACAGGTTTTGATGCACCAAGATTAAAAAAGTTATATTTGGGAAGATTGTTGGATGGTCATGATTTGTTGCAAGCTCTTACTCGCGTAAACCGTCCTTATAAGGATTTCAAATATGGATATGTCGTAGATTTCGTTAATATCAAAGATAATTTTGATTCAACAAATGATAGATATTTGCGAGAATTGAATCGTACTATTGATATGGAAGATAATGGGCAAAATAATATTGCCAATATAATATTGGAAGATAAAGAAACTATTATAGCCCAAATGAAGCAAGTAAAGAATGTATTGTTCAATTTTACGACTAATAATTTGGAAGAGTTTAGAAAAGAATTAGATGAAATAGAAAATAAAGAGAGTCTTTATGAACTACGGAATACGCTGCAAAATGCCAAAGCTATTATTAATCAAATAAGGGCATTTGGTGATGAAGAATTAAAAAATAAAATAGATTCGTTCTCTATTGGCGGAATGCCTGCATTGATACAAGAGGTTACTCATCGCATAGAAAGAATAAATCTATTAGAGAACACAGAACATAAAGCAGATGTATCAGGAATCATCAATGTGGTACTTTCCGAACTTGAATTTGAATTTAAGAAAGGATTGTCAGAAGAATTGCGGATTATCGTAAATGACATTAAAGAAGAATGTGAACGCATACAGGCTGAATTTGAAGCAAATTTTGACCAAAAGGAAGACAAGTATGTGATATTAGCAAACGAATTTAGAGAATATTTTAGAGAAAAAGGTTTTGTGCCTAAAAATACAGAAGAAGCCAAAGAAAGTATCGCATATATGGATAAGGTGATGAAGAAAATTCGGGAAATAAACCGTAGAAATAACATCTTGAAGAAGAAATATAACGGCGATGAACGTTTCGTTCGCATACACAAGCGTATTGATGAAGCAAACAAACACAGAGAACGTTCCATTATCTCTTCTAATGAATATGAAATAGCCGAGAACTTGTCGCAAATAAAACAAGTAATTGATGATATGATATTTCTTAATGTAAATATATTAAATAATGAAGATAATTTTAAGCGAGATACCCTATCTATAATAGGGGACAAACTTTTTGATCTTAAAATTGAAACTGAAATATCTGATAGAAAGTATATAAATAACCTTATAACGACAGAATATTTACAACAATATAATTTAGCGTATTAATATGAATAATATAACAGCATCCACCATTGCACTTATTGACTCTTTGAAGAGCACAACAGCTGCATTTGGATTGGCAGGAACAGGTAATGAATACAAAATAGTAACAGAAATATTTCTATATAAGTTTTTCAATGATAAATTTGGCTATGAAGCCAAACGAAGCAAAAAATATGGCAAACGATTAAGTGATGCCGAAAAATGGGATGTGGAGTATGATAAATTTTCCAATGATGAAGTAGATGACTTATTTAGTTATTTGCCGGGTGCTGTTCCAAAATTAAAACCAGAACACACTTTGTCGCATTTATACAATTCTGCTGGGAGAGGAGATTTTTCTACATTACTTGATTCTACATTGATAGACATAGCCAATCTTAATGTTGATACATTTTCTGTCACTACATCAGGAAAAAGTAGGGTAAATATTTTTAATGCCATAACTACTGTTATTACTGATGTTCAAAAACGGGATGATTTTGCCAAATCGTTAATGAGCAATATAGCTACATTTAATTTTGAGCATGTATTTACAGAAAAATATGATTTTTTTTCTGGTATTTTTGAGCATCTTTTAAAGGGGTTTAATAATGCTGGTGGTGGTAAGTATGCTGAATATTATACGCCGAGAGCTATTGCTCAGGTAATGGCACGATTGTTAGTTGGTGACAATGCCAATTTAAGAGGAATGACTTGTTATGACCCATCAGCAGGAACAGGGACCTTGCTTATGGCATTGGCTCACCAAATAGGTGAAGATAGATGCTCCATCTTCAGTCAAGACATATCGGAGAAGTCTAGCGAAATGCTTCGTTTGAATCTGATATTAAATAATTTGTCATCTTCTCTTTCCAATGCCATACAAGGGAATACGCTGACTGAACCCTCCCACAAAGAAAAAGACGGAACCTTACGTAAATTCGATTTTGTCGTTTCCAATCCTCCGTTTAAACTTGATTTTCCGGAATAT
>JAISIA010000022.1 GCA_031262295.1 Bacteroidales bacterium
AAATTTTAACATTTCATCCTCATAAAAAACACAAAATTTGACGAATTTTTAACATTTCACTCAATTTTTGTCGGCAACCGACCTTTGTTTTTCCTAACGGAATTTCAACTTTTCAAATTATTAATTATCAATATAATCCAAACATATTTTAATATGTTTTCCCCGATTTTTAATAAAAAAACTCAAAACCTTATTTTTTCAGAAAAAAAACGAAGAAAAATTCAAATAAAACGCTGTTTTATTTTGCTAAAACGAAGAAATAATTTACTAAAACCTCGTTTTAATTTTCTAAAACGAAGATTTAGTCAAAGATAATAAATTAATAATAAGATAATTATCTTGTAATAAAAAATAAAAATAGGTTATGGGGAAATTATTATGCTTTTGCCTTAAAAGCTCTTTGATTTTGGCAAAGGTACAAAAAAGATTTGATATATGCAAATGGCATTTCCCAATTTGGGAGGTTGGGAACTTTAACATTTGAAAGGAAAAATGTTAAATATTTTTTGAAATTATATTTTTCTTATATCAAAACAACAAGCGTCAAAACTAAATTAAGCCAAATAAAATTCTTTTTTCCCAAAGAAAAATATTTGCATTCGCTAAAATCAATCAAAAATTCCATAGATTTTATTAATTAATTCAAGATTATAAATTATTGATATATAATAATTATGTATAATATAGTTCTGCTTTTTTTTTAATAAAAATTTGGTTTATTTTATAAAGTGATTTATTTTTGTTGCTTAAAATGTTAAATATTTTAATAAAAGATAGACGCTTTGTCAATTAAAATTAGATAATGATAAACAAATAAATAAATTATTCACAAAAACATTTACATTTTTTATGAGAAAATTATTCTTTTTACTTGCAATGATATTCTTTTCTATGCAAGTTTTTTCGCAGACCCCAGCAAGTCTTCCCTATTCTTGCAACTTTGAAGATGCAACAGAGAATTTAGATTGGGGAAGAATTAATAATTCTTACGCTGGTTGGGCAACAGGCACAGCAGCAGGTAATGGACCAACCACAGAAGAAACAACAGATGCTAATTCAATGTATGTTTCAACAGATGGAGGAACGACTTTTGCTTATACAAGTTTTAATTATCTATATACGTATAGATATATAGACTTTGGGGAAACAGAAGTTTCTGCAATTTTATCCTATGATTGGAAATGTCAAGGAGAAGGAACGCATGATTTAATGAGAGTATTCTTAATTGATGGTTCACTAGGATCTCTTACAAATAGTAGTAGTGCACTTGCTACGCATAGTGGAAATGCAACTTGGCAAAGAAATACAATTGAAATAGCTGCATTAAGTGGAGTGAAACGTTTGGTCTTTTATTTTGAATCAGATGGTTCTATTGAAAACACTCCACCTGCAATAGATAATATTTTTATTAATGTTCTGACTTGTCCTCGTCCTTATGATGTAGTTGCATCAAATATTACATCAACAACAGCAGATATTTCTTGGACAGAGACAGAAGCTGATAGTTATATAGTATCTTATGTAGGTCCGCAAGGCACAACACAAGTAAATTTATCTGCAGCAAATTCTCCTTTAACTATAATAGGATTAACTTTAGAAACACAATATACAGTTGGCGTATCAGCTGTTTGTTCAGGAGATACTACACAAATGTCAGATGTTATTTCATTTATAACACCTGAAATTACTTCTTTCCCTTGGGAAGAAGGATTTGAAAATGGTATTGATTGTTGGGAACAAGAAATTGTTGAAGGAACAGTTTCTTGGGCAATAAATTCTGCACATAGTTATAGTGCTTATACACCACATACAGGTTCTTCTTTTGCTGGAATGTATGATATAGATGCTGCTGAGGATAAAACAAAATTAATATCACCTATTTTAGATATTGCTGGACTAACAGCTCCTATGTTAGAATTTTATCATATTCAAAAAGCTTGGGGTAATGATCAAGACCAAATGAAGGTATTTTATCGTACAAATCCATCTGATACTTGGATACAATTATTGGAATTTAATAGTAATATATCTACATGGACTAAGGATACTATTTCCCTACCTAATCCTTCTTCAACATATCAAATAGCATTTGAAGGAAATGCCAAATATGGTTACGGAGTTGCAATAGATGATATAAAGGTTTATAATGCTGAAGATTTAATTTGTCTTCCTCCAACAAACTTGCAAGCTGCTGCATCAAGCAATACTGCTTCTTTAATTTGGAATGCAGGAGGTGATGAAACTGTTTGGCAATTTAAATTAGGAGAAACAGGAATAATAAATGATCGTACAAGTACAGTAGTTAATTATATAGGTTTAACTCCTAATACTACCTATACTGTTTATGTTCGTTCTGTTTGTGAAGATGGAACATATAGTGAATGGGTAGGAATAAGTTTCACAACTACAAGCGATGCTATTGCGGCAACTCTTCCTTATTCTTATGGCTTTGAAGATGCAACAGAGAATTTAGCTTGGGGAAGAGTAAATCGTCCTTATGCTGGATGGGCAACAGGCACAGCTGCAGGTAATGGACCAAATACAAATAACACATCTGATAATAATGCAATGTATATTTCACCAGATAATGGAATAACTTATGGTTATACAGGTTCTAATCAGCTATATTCATATACATATAGAGATATAGACTTTGGACAAACAGAAGGTTCTTATATTCTATCATACGATTGGAAATGTCAAGGATATTCTAATACTGATGCTTTGGTAGTATTCCTATTAGATCCTTCAACACAACTTTCAGCTACCTTCCCTTCATTTATTAATGACTCTTTACTTACTTGGCATAATGGAAGTGCTTCTTGGCAAAATAATACAATTTCTTTGGATGGAATAAGCGGAGTGAAACGTTTAGCATTTTTCCATTTGTCAGGTTCAACACAATATTTGCCACAACCTGCAATAGATAATATTTCTATTACTGCTGTTACTTGTCCTCGTCCTTATAATGTAGTTGCATCAAATATTACAAAAACTTCTGCTGAGATTTCTTGGACTGAAACAGGGGCTGATAGTTATATAGTATATTTACAAGGCTCAGAACAAATAAATCTTTCTGCAACAAGTTCTCCTATAACTTTAACAGGACTAACCCCTGCAACATACTATACGGTTTCAGTAACTGCTATTTGTTCAGAAGACACAACAATTATGTCAGATGGTATTAGTTTTGCAACACTTTGTGATGAAATTACATCTTTCCCTTGGGAAGAAGGATTTGAAAATACTATTGTTTGTTGGGGAAATGAATTAGTTGAAGGAACAACTTATTGGAGCTGGGTAATGGATGATAATTACTATACTAATCTATCAGGTAATTTTAGAATATTTAAAGTTGGTTCATATACTAATTCATCAGCTAAAATAATATCTCCTGTATTGGATTTAACAGCAGTTACAAATCCAATGTTAGAGTTCTATCATATTCAAGCAGCTTGGGATGCAGATCAAGATATATTAAGAGTATATTATAGAACATCTGAAACTGATAGTTGGACACAATTATTGTCATTTGAAAACTCAATATCTACATGGACTAAGGATTCTATTTCCCTACCTAATCCTTCTTCAACTTATCAAATAGCATTTGAAGGAATAAATAGCTATGGTCATGGAATAGGATTAGATAATATTAAGGTTTATGATGCTGATAATTTAATTTGTCTTCCTCCAACAAACTTGCAAGTTGCTGCATCAAGTAATGCTGTTTCTTTTGCTTGGAGTCCAGGAGGAAATGAAACAGCTTGGCAAGTTAAATTAGGAGAAGAAGGAGCAGTATATGATCGTACAAGTACATTAGTTAATTATATAGGTTTAATTCCTAATGCTACCGATACTGTTTATGTTCGTTCTGTTTGTGAAAGTGGAACATATAGTGAATGGGTAGGAATAAGTTTTACAACTACAAGTCTTGCTATCCCTGCAAGCGTTCCTTATTCTTATGGCTTTGAAGATGCAACAGAGAATTTAGCTTGGGGAATAATTAATCGTCCTTTTGCTGGATGGGCAACAGGAACAGCTGCTGGCAATGGACCAACAACAAATAATACATCTGATAATACTGCAATGTATATTTCGCCAGATGGAGGAACAACCTATGGCTATACAGGTTCTACTCCTCTATATACATATACATATAGGGATATAGACTTTGGTGAAACTGAAGGTTCTTATATTTTATCATACGATTGGAAATGTCAAGGAAATGCTGGTAGTGATGGAGTAGCAATATTCCTATTAGATCCTTCAACACAACTTTCAGCATCCTTCCCTTCATTTGCTAATGACTCTTTACTTACTTGGCATAATGGAAGTGTTTCTTGGCAAAATAATACAATTTCTTTGGATGGAGTAAGTGGAGTTAAACGTTTAGCATTCTTCCATTGGTCAGGTTCAACACAATATTTACCACAACCTGCAATAGATAATATTTCTATTACTGCTGTTGTTCCTTGTGTTCCTCCAACTAATTTAGTTGCATCAAATATCACAGCAACAACTGCTGATATTTCTTGGACTGCAGGAGGAGATGAAACTTCTTGGCAAATAATATTAACAGACCCAGGTGTTTCTATTATTGATATTACAACTTTATCATATCAATTTACAGAATTAACTTCTAATACAACATATACTGCTTATGTAAGGGCAAATTGCAATGGTAATTATTCTCAATGGGTAGAAACAAGTTTTACAACTGAAAATGCTCTTCCTGCAACAATTCCTTATTCCTATGGTTTTGAAGATGCAATAGAGAATTTGGCTTGGGGAAAGATTAACCCTTATTGGGTTGGATGGGCAACAGGAACAGCCGCTGGCAATGGACCAAATACAAATAATGCTTCTGATAATACTGCAATGTATATCTCAATAGATAATGGAGCAACTTATGGTCATACAACAAGTGCAGCAACATGGTTATATACATTTAGGGATATAGACTTTGGAGAAACAGAAGGTTCTTATATTTTAAATTATGATTGGAAATGTGAAGGAGATTATGATATTTATGTTTCTGATGGTTTAGTTGTATTACTATTAGATCCTTCAACACCATTATCAACAACATCATTACCTTCTTTTGTTAATGATTCTTTAATTGCTTTGCATTATGGACAAATATCTTGGCAAAATAATACAATTGTTTTGGAAGGAGTAAGTGGAGTAAAACGTTTAGTCTTCCTAAATTTTGCAAATTCTTCTGTTTATACTATCCCTTCTGCAATAGATAATATTTCTATTACTGCTATTACTTGTCATAGTCCTGAAAATTTAGTTGCATCAAATATTACAACAACAACTGCTGATTTATCTTGGACAAGTGATGCAACATCATGGAGTGTTCAATATATGTTAGCAAGTGAAACTTCTTGGTCAAATGCAACAGAAATTACTTCAACAAATAATTCTTATACTCTAACAGGTCTTTTAGAAAATACTTCATATCTTGTAAGAGTAAAAGCAATTTGTACAGATGAACAAAGTCTTTGGTCAGATGCAATAACACTTACAACAATAACAACTCCTGCAAGTGTTCCTTATTATTATGGATTTGAAGATGCAACAGAGAATTTGGCTTGGGGAAAGATTAATCTTCCTAATGTTGGTTGGGCAACTGGAACAGCCGCAGGCAATGGACCAAATACAAATAACACATCCGACAATATTGCAATGTATATTTCTCCAGATAATGGAATAACTTATGGTAATACAACAAGTGGAATAACATACTCCTATACATATAGAGATATAGACTTTGGTCAAACAGAAGGGTCATATACTTTAACTTATGATTGGAAATGTCAAGGAGCAACAAATTCAAATGGTAGTACTATTGATGGTTTAGTATTATTCCTATTAGACCCTTCAACACCACTTTCAGCTACCTTCCCTTCATTTGCTAATGATTCTTTACTTGTTATCCATCGTGGAAGTGCTTCTTGGCAAAATAATACAATTGTTTTGGAAGGGGTAAGTGGAATAAAACGTTTAGCATTCTTCCATTGGTCAAGTACAACACAATATCTTCCACAACCTGCAATAGATAATATTTCTATTACTGCTCAAACTTGTCCTCGTCCAACTAATTTAGTTGCATCAAATATTACAGATAATTCTTTTGATATATCTTTTACAAGTGATGCTTCATCTTGGAATATACAATATATTTTTGCGTATGAAACTTGGTCAGAAGCAACAACTATTAATACAACAACAAATACTTATTCTATAACACAGCTTATGTCTAATACAGCATATCAAGTAAGAGTACAAGCCGTTTGTGAAGGAGAACAAAGTGATTGGACAGAATTTATAACTGTTGTAACAAGAACAACAACTCCTGCAACTCTTCCTTATTCTTATGGTTTTGAAGATGCAACAGAGAATTTATCTTGGGGAAAACTTAATCCTACTTTGACTGGATGGGCAACAGGAACAGCCGCAGGAAATGGACCAAATACAAATAATGCATCTGATAATACTGCAATGTATATTTCACCAGATAATGGAACAACTTATGGTTATACAGGTTCTAATACTTATCCATATACATTTAGGGATATAGACTTTGGTCAAACGCAAGATACATACACTTTAACTTATGATTGGAAATGTCAAGGAGCAACAAGTTCAAATGGTGGTATTACTGATGGTTTAGTTGTATTTCTATTGGATCCTTCAACACCACTTTCTGTCACTTACCCTTCATTTGTTAATGATTCTTTAATTGCTTTGCATTATGGAAGTGCTTCTTGGCAAAATGATACAATTATTTTAGAAGGAGTAAGTGGAGTAAAACGTTTATTATTCTTCCATTGGTCAGGCTCAACACAATATTTTCCACAACCTGCAATAGATAATATAAATATTTATAGCAATAATACTATGGTTTGTCTTCCTCCAACTAATTTGCAAGTTGAAACATCTAATACAATGGCAACTCTTTCTTGGAATGCAACAGGAGAAGAAACTGCTTGGCAAGTTAAATTAGGTGAAACAGGATTGGAGATTGATGTTACAACTTTATCATATCAATTTACAGAATTAACTTCCAATACAACATATATTGCTTATGTAAGGGCAAATTGCAATGGTAATTATTCTTCTTGGATAAGTATTGAATTTACAACCTTAGAAGATCCTATAATTACTCCAATTCCTCCAACAATTACAACCTTAGATGTAACAGAAATTACAGCAATTTCTGCAACATTTAATGCAAACGTTGCACAAGGAACAGAGCAAATTGTTGAAAGGGGATTTGAATTAAAGACCTATTTGCAAAGTTGGGAAGAAAGCTCTCAGCTTTTAGTAGAGGAAACATCTGAATTTACTCTTACTTATAATGAACTTACAGAAAATGAAACATACAGTGTAAGGGCATACGTTAAAACAGGAGAAACCGAACAAACCATTACTTATGGAGAGGTTAAGAACTTTGTTGCAACAAATGGTGAGCAACCTAATATAACTCTTGGAGAAGTTACAGCCACAGCTAATGTTTTAGAAAGCAGTGTTGAACTTTTAGGAGAGGTTCTTTCTCTTGGTGGAGCAGATTCTCTAATGGTTCAAGTTGGATTTAGATACACAACCGATAGCTTATTCATTAATGATATTGAAGAGGTATCTTCAATATTAGTAGGCAATAGTTTCTCTTCTACATTAACCTCATTGCTTCCTACAACTAAGTACTACTATGTTGCATTTATAACAAATTTTGCAGGCGAGGCAACTTCTCTATTAGGAGAATTTATAACAAATAATAGCTTAACAGATAATCTTGAAAGAGATAATGTAAATGTTATTATGTATCCTAATCCTGCGGAAAAGGAAACTAAGTTAGTTATTAGTGGAATAAGCGGAAAGGTTAAAATTTCTATAATTGACATTCAAGGACGCATAATAAATTCTCAAACAATACTTGTTAATGATAAGGCAGAAAAAACATTAAATCTGTCTTCCTTAACTAAGGGAGTTTATTATATCCGATTGAATGGAGAAAACATTAACCGCACACAAAAATTAATAGTAAAATAAAACATTAATTTTGGATAAAAAAAGCAGCGTCTTAGCAATAGGACGCCGCTTTTTTTATTTTTTTTAATCCACTAATTACTATCCAATTATTCAAAACATGATCAAAAATCTTTCAATTTTTGATCAAGATAATCCTCTCATTGATAGAATGCTTGAAACCATTATCAGCAAGTTATGATGCCAAATGCAGGCGTTCTTTTCCTTCTTGCTTACCATTGGGCGTGAATATCGCAAGGAAATGAGCTTTAAAAATGCTGAAAAAAGATAAAATATTGTTGTTTTTGCTTAGAATAATCCATTAAATTAGTCAAAAAAGGCAGTAAATACTAAAAATAATTTATTTTTGTAACTGAAAAAATTAGAAAAATCTTTTCTAACGAAACTTAATTCCAAAGGCTATATGGACAA
>JAISIA010000064.1 GCA_031262295.1 Bacteroidales bacterium
TCATAATGAGGAAATGTACTTATTGCACATGTATCCTGCGAAAACACTTGCATGGCAAAGACCATTGATACAAGTAAAAAGAATAATTTTTTCATGATTATAATTAATTTTATTAATAAATACAAACTGTTATAATCATTTTGTTAAAAACAAAACGATTTTGCAAATTAACAAAATTTATATTCACGAACCAAATTTTTATTAAAAATACTTTAAAAATATATTTCTTCAATAAAAATACAAGAATAAATAATATAATTTTCTCTTTTAGTATAAGGAAAATACGAAAAAAGTAAAAGGGAAAAAATAAAATAAAGAAACAATTTTCAAAAACGCTGTTTGTAGGCAACCGGTCGGCAACCAACCTTTATTTTGTCATAATTCAGTAGGGATAATCCGCAAAGGAAATTACGTAAAATAACCAATAGCAATTGGATTTTTCCCCTTGTAAGCATTGTTTCTTTATATAAATTACCATTATTTGCATATAATATTAAATTGACAAGGATATGAATTACATTGTTTAGGGTATATGAAAAATGTATTTTCAAAAAATATTTAACATTTTTTCCTTCAAATGTTAAATTCCGAACATTCAAAATTGAAAATCGCCATTTGCATTTGTAAAATATTTTTTGTATCTTTGCCGAAACAAAGTTTCTTCTTAGGGCAAGAAAGCTCTAATATTTCCAAATTTCATTTTTCTTTATATTTATAAAATAATCACTTCATTATTAGTTTATTATCTTTGATTAAATCTTCGTTTTAGAAAAATAAAACGAGGTTTTAGAAAATTATTTCTTCGTTTTAGCAGACTAAAACAGCGTTTTATTCTGGAAAAATGAGGATAAATTTTAAAAAATTAAAAATATAGAAAAATAAATTGAAATTTGCTTGAATTATATTGAGGATTAATGAATTAATAATTTGCCAAAATTTTAACAAATTTTGGAGTTGCAAAATTGAAAAATTGAGTAAAATGTTAAAAATTCGTCAAATTTTGTGTTTTTTTGATGAAATTATGTTAAAATTTGATGATTTTTAGGGTTGGAAATGTTAAAAAAAATTGAAAAATGAAAAAACGAAAAAATGGGGTATTTTTTTCCCTATTGTTTTTTTGTAAAGGTTACGATGATTTAAGAAATATTTTTATTTTTGCATAAATATTTTTTTAATAACAAAACAATTAAATACACTTATTATATGAAACTAAAATTAGCTTTATTGTTTTTGACTTTTTCAGTCTTTTTTTCTTGCTCCAAAACTACAAAGGTTATTGTTGAAATTCCTGAATTGAATGAGGGTAAGATTTCTATTGTCTATGCCTCTGCAACAAATAGTCAAGAGGAAGGACAAAGCGTTTTGTACAATTCTACATTTAATAATGGTGAAATTAAAATAGACTTAGATTCCATTTCTTTGGGAAAAGATATTGTTGAATGTGCAATGGTTATTACTTCCTTAGACAATTCTTTCTTCATCAATGTGCCCCTTCCTTTGGAGAAAAATAATACCACAAAGGTTAAAATATCCAATGTTAATGGGTATAAAAAAGGAGAAAAGATTAGGGCAGACTATACAGGTAGCAAACACTTGGAGGCTTTCTCTGTTTTTTGGAGAAAGATTCAAGATGAGATAGAGATTTTTAGCAAAACAAGTAGGGATAAGATGAATGATGAATATGAGAAATTTGTATCAATTTACAGAGAATATTTAGATGTTTATCCCCAATCTGCCTTTCCATACATATTATTAATATCCCAAATTTCAGAGATGCCACTAAATGCTGAAAATCCTCTTTTGGATTATAGCAATTCCTTATGTGCTGACACTATAAGCAATCCTTGGAAGGATGTATTTTGTATTATGATTTCTGATAAGAAACTTGCTAAACAAACTTCTAAGAAGTTGGTCTTTAAAGGTGTTGATATAAATAATAGGACTATTACTGAATCTAATGTAACAGGACGATTACTCCTTATTGATTTTTGGGCTACTTGGTGCAAGCCTTGTTTGAATGAAATACCTCATATAAAACAACTACATAATAGATATAAGAGTAAGGGATTAACTGTTATTGGTATATCCATTGATAGGACTAAGGATGAATGGGCAGAATTTATAAAGAAAAATCCAATGCCTTATATTTCGTTGTATGGAGATGGAGCTACTCTAACCAAACGTTATGCCTTTAACTACATTCCTTATAATCTTTTGGTAGATGAAAACGGAAATGTTTTAAAGACTAATCTTCATGGAGAAGAATTAGATAGCTTTGTAAAAGAGTTTTTAGAAAAATAGAATGATACCTCTTCGTCAAAGAAAGGGTCTTTTAATTGTTTGGGGAATTGGTTTGGGAGTTTTAATAACTATTATTGTGTTGCTATTTACTAATGGCAATAATATAGGTGCAACATTTTTTAATAATAAAGAAAGTACCTATACAAGCAATTTCTCAAATTCAATTCCTAATACAAAAAGCTATTTAAGTGGTAGTGGGGATAGTATTACAAGAAAAGAAAAAAAATATTCCTTTAATGAGAAATTGATTTTTGATATAAATAAGGCAGATACCTTAGATCTTCAAGCCATAAGAGGAATTGGACCAATATTTGCTCGGAGAATTTATAAATATAGGCTAAGTCTTGGAGGTTACACCAATATTGAACAATTGAAGGAAGTTTATGGAATGACTGATTCGTTATATGAAAAAATTATTCCTTTTTTAACTATAAGCAAGATTAGTACAAGGAAGATAAATATAAATAATGCAACAATTAAGGAGTTGATGTATCACCCTTATATTGATTTTTTCCTTGCAAAGCAAATAATAAAACTTCGTTATGAATTAGAGTCTTTTCGTTCTATGGATGAATTGCTTTTAATACATATTATGGATGAGAAGACCTATAAAAAGATTATCCCTTATTTGGAGTTATAGGGTAGGGAATTAATATTTAATTGTAATTTTGCAGAGAATTTAAAATAAATGTATGTTAGATAAATTAGAGGCTATATATTCAAAATACTTAGATATACAAGAGCAAATGAATGCTCCCGATGTTATATCTGATATGAAGCGTTACGTAAAATTAAACAAGGATTACAAGGATTTGCAACCTATTGTTGATGCTTATAAGGATTATAAAAACACATTAGACAATATAGACAATGCCAAAGAGGTTATAAACACTCAAAGTGATGAGGAGTTTAGGGATATGGCTAAGATGGAATTGGCTGAATTGAATGAGAAGAAGGAAAAGATGGAAGAGGACATACGTCTTTTGCTTATCCCTTCCGATCCTCAAGATAGTAAGAATGCAGTCTTTGAAATAAGGGCAGGAACAGGAGGAGATGAGGCAAGTATATTTGCAGGAGATTTGTATAGGATGTACTTAAAATTCTTTGAAAAAAAGGGATGGAAGGTAGAATTGGTTGATTCAACCGAAGGAACCGTTGGAGGATTTAAGGAAATTGTACTTAATGTGTCGGGAGAAGGAGTTTATGGACAGATGAAATATGAATCGGGGGTGCATCGTGTGCAAAGGGTTCCTCAAACTGAAACACAGGGAAGAGTACATACATCAGCGGCAAGTGTAGTTGTGCTTCCAGAGGCGGAGGAATTTGATGTTGAATTAAAACCTTCTGATATTAGAAAAGATATATTTTGTTCCTCTGGTCCAGGAGGACAAAGTGTTAATACAACTTATTCTGCCATACGTCTAACTCATATTCCCACAGGAATAGTTGTTTCGTGTCAGGATCAAAAATCACAGATAAAGAATTTGGAAAAGGCTATGGTGGTTCTAAGAACAAGGTTGTTTGAGTTGGAATACAACAAATACTTGGATGAAATCTCTTCTAAGAGAAAAACAATGGTATCTACGGGTGATAGAAGTGCAAAGATACGTACTTACAACTATCCTCAATCAAGAGTAACTGACCATAGAATAAACTATACCATGTATAATTTGGCTGGTTTTATGGATGGAGATATACAAGATTTGTTGGACGCTTTACAATTGGCAGAAAATGCTGAAAGATTGAAAGAAGCTGTTAGCTAAGGACAATATTTTTTTATTTTTCAGCGTTATCTTTTTCAATATATTTAATATATCCTTAAATTAAAACGATGAAACTTATCAATTGGACAATTATATTTTTTTCCCTTCTTGTAATTTTATTTTCTCCCCTTAGGGTAAGGGCACAATATAGTGAGGTTCCAATAGGTGGGTGGAGGGATCACCTTTCGTATTTTCAAACAAACAAGATAATAGAAGTAGAAGATAGGTTGCTTGTTTCAGCAGGTAGTGCCTTGTTTTTCTATGATAGGGATGAACATTCGGTGGAAAGGCTTTCAAAAGTCAATGGTTTAACTGATGCAGGTGTAGGACAAATTGCATACGATAGGGATACAAAAACCATAGTCATTGTTTATGATAATTCAAATATAGACCTAATTCATAATGATAAGGTTTATAATATTCCCGATATAAATCTTAGATCCATAGAAGGAAGTAAGCAGGTTAATAATATTACATTCTTTAATAGGAAAGCATATCTTTCTTGTGGCTTTGGAATAGTTGTATTGGATTTAGAAAGAAGGGAGATTTACGACACCTATTATATAGGAAATAATTCTTCAAAAATAAGGGTCAATAGTGTTGTTATAGATAATGATTCCATTTATGCAGCAACAGTCAATGGTCTATTATTTGCTCCTATAAATTCTTTTTCTCTTGCCACAAGTGAGACTTGGAAAAAGTATGAGAGTTTTAAAAATGACAATAATTCAGAGGTAAATTTCCTTTTAAAATTTAACAATCGCCTAATTGCAGGAATGAAGGTTGATAATGACTTGGTGAATCTTTATGAAAGAAAAGATAATGTTTGGGATACTGCAATTGCAAATCATTTTGTCTATTGGGTAAAAGCCACAGGAGATTATTTGGTAATTCATGGTTGGGGTTCTATTAATCAAGCAGTGTTTATCTATGATACAACCTATACTTTGAAGAGGATGATAGATAATCAGTGGGGTCCAATCATATTGGAGGATAGCCAAAGACTAATAAATCCTTCTATTGGTGATGCCATAATAAAGGGAAATAGTATTTGGATGGCTCATCGTCAAGAAGGAGGCTTATTATTTTTGGATAATTTCCTTTATGGAGCAATAGTAAAACCAATATATCCTAATGGTCCTTTTGTAAATTCTGTATTTTCAATAACGGCAACAAAAGACAATATATACGTTTCTCCCGGTGGGCGTACCATGCAAAGTGCTCCAAGGGGGCATCAAGGAGATGTATATACTTTTGATCGTTTTAACTGGAAATACCTAAGTAATTCTCTTGACTATCCAGATTTGAAAGATATATTAAGCGTAAGTGTTGATCCAAGAAATAAGAATCATCTTATGGCTGCCTCATGGTGGAGTGGTGTTGTTGAGATATTAGATAATAGGATAGTGAAAATTTGGGATGATACTTCAACAAATAATGTCCTAACCCAAACATACGGATATAGGATAGCGGGAGCGGAGTATGATGCCTCAGGGAATTTAATTATAGCAAACTCTCTTTCAAGTACAGCTTTGTGCTATTTGAACTATCACAACCAATGGGGGGGCTTTAATACGTTTGACAATATTGGACAGGCAGAAGTCTTGGGGCTTTTATTGGATAGTACCAACTATGGTAACTTCTATAAATTTATTTGGACCTATCAAAATGATATTTTAGCAATAGACAACAACAATAATCAAATATTGATTAATCCAAACAATGGTTCAAAAAGCGTATCCAATAAGGTAAATTGTATGGTTCAAGATCAGAGAGGCGAAATTTGGATAGGGACGGATAAGGGTGTTAAGGTGATTTATTCTTTGGATAATTTGTTTGAAGTGGGAGAAAATAATCACTCTGCCATTACCTGCAATAATATAATATGTCAAGAAGATGGAATAGCTCAATATCTTTTGAACTTTGATAATGTAAATTGTATTATGGTTGATGGAGCAAATCAGAAATGGATAGGTACAGAAAGAAATGGTGTATTTGTATTTTCGCCCGATGGAGATAAACAATTAAATCATTTTACTGCTGAAAATAGTCCCCTATTTGCAAATAAGGTTATAGCAATGGCACAAGACCCATTAACGGGAGAGGTTTATATTGGAACAGAAAAAGGTTTAATTTCTTATAGAGCATCTTCCACTATGGGAAAAGAAAAAGCAGGAGGAATAAAAGTTTTTCCCAATCCAGTAAAACCTGAATATAATGGAATAATTGCAATGAATGGGTTTGTTAAAGATTCAGATGTTAGGATAACAGACATTTCTGGGAATATGGTTGCTCATCTTAAATCCGTAGGAGGACAAGCCACTTGGGACGGAAAAGACTTTAAGGGAAATAGAGTAAGTAGTGGGGTTTATCTAATTTTCTCTTCTGCGGCAGAGGGTAAAGAAAATGCAGTTGGAAAAATACTTTTTGTTAGGTAGAAAAAAATAAATGATATATAGTACAAAAGGTATAGTATTAAAGAATATAAATTATTCTGAAAGCAGTACAATAGTTAGGATATTTACCTCTCGTTTTGGATTACGCTCCTATATAATAAAGGGAGGAAGAAAGCCTAAAAGCAAACTTCACTCAAATATATTTCAACCTCTTTTCCTTTTAGATTTACAAGTTTATAATAATCCTAAGAAAGATATTCAAATGATAAGTGATGCAAACATATCTACAAGTCTTTCTTCTACCTTTTCGGATATACGAAAGATTTCTTTGGCGTTTTTTCTTTCGGAAATATTAAACCATTGCATAAAAGAAGAGCAAGAAAATATAGAATTGTATAATTTTTTAGAAAGAAAGATATTAAGTTTAAATTCTCTTGAAAAGAATTTCTACTTGTTTCATATATTCTTTCTTTTGGAATTGTCGGAATATTTAGGCTTTTTCCCTATGAATAACTTCTCAATAGTTGAGAATTTGTTTGATATAACTAAGGGACATTATGTAAGAGAATATCCTTTGCATAAGAATTGTTTGTCAAAGGAGGATTCACAACTCTTTAATAAGTTTCTTTCTTATAAAAAACAAGGAGGGAAAATAGAAGAGTCAATAAATATAAGCAAAGAAGAAAGCAATAAGCTATTAGATATATTAATACTTTTCTATGAAACTCATCTTATAGGATTAAATTCAATAAAATCCCACAAGGTTCTTTCAACTATATTGCATTAAAGAAATGTTATCTTCCTATTTTTTCACCTCTTTATACTCTTTGTTTAGTCCTTCTATAATTTCCTTTGTTATATCAAAACTTTCATCTGCATAAAGAATGGGAGAAGAAACGTATGCCTTGCTTAATATTATATTGAATTTTTGATTTTTTGAATTATAATCTTTGATAAAAGCATAGACAGCATTAAGTAGTTTTTTGTTATCCTCCAATTGTCTTTCTTGTAATTGAGTCATCATCTTTTGTTGTAGAACAGGGAAATCTTGTTGCCTTTTTGCCAACTCTTCTTCCTTTTGTTTTTGTTGTGTTAAGGTTAGTTTGTCTCCTGTTTTCATATAGTTTTCTATATCCTTTTGAAGTTGTAATCCTGTTGATTGATAGTTTGCCTCTAAGGATGCTTGATAGGATTTTAGTCCCTTATCTAAATCTTTTGCATATTCATATTGCAATAGTATGGAATCAGTATCAATGTATGCAATTTTTAAATCTCCATTTTGAATAGCGGCTTTTGGAGCAGCAGAAATTGTATTTGCATTATCTTTTTTGCAAAATTCCATACACAACAATATGATAACTCCAACAAAAGCCAAAGTTGCAAGTATTCCTGTTGCAAATAGGCAGGCATCTTTTCTTTTATTTTTTTTATTATTCTTTTCTTGTGAAAAATTATTTTCTTCTTGCAAATTGGTCTTTTCCATATTATCATTATTGATTTCTATGTTTTCAATTCCTATTTTTTCTTCTTCCATATTGAATTTATTTTTTGGTGTATAAAAAAATTTATTGTTGCAAAGATAAAACAAAAAAAAGACTTACCAAGAAATAATCAAAGTAAGTCTTCTTTATAGAAATAGTTTATATTAGTAACGATTGTTGTTATAATTATTCCTACCTCTTTGGTTACGATCAAATCCTCCTCTTGGACGATTATTATCTGATCTTTCTTCTCTTGGACGAGCAACAGCAACATTAATAACCTTATTGTCAAAAGTTGCTCCGTTCAATTCATCAATTGCTTTCTGTCCTTCATCATCAGACATTTCAACAAAACCAAATCCTCTTGAACGTCCAGAGAATTTATCCATAATTACTTTTGCAGAAGATACTTCTCCGTATTCCTCAAAAGCTTGTCTTAAGTCTCCATCTGAGATAGCATAACTTAAGTTTGAAACAAAAATGTTCATATTAAAAATATTAAATAAAAAAAAAGTGAGGCAATCTTACTCATGTAATGAAAAGATTACTCCACTCAAAACTTTGCAAAGGTACATTATAAAAATTAATATGCAAGTTTTTTTATGTTTTTATTGATATTTATTTACTCAATATCTTATTTTTTCAAAAAAAATTAACAAAATTTTCCCGCAAAACCCCCAAATTTTAACATTTATGACCTCAAAAAAGCACAAAAATTCAAGAATTTTTAACATTTTACTCAATTTTTCAATTTTAGAGCATCAAAATTTGTTAAAATTTTTTCAATTTTTTAATTCATTAATCCTCAATATAATCCAAGCAAATTTTAATATAATTTTCCAAAAATTTAATTTTAAAAACAAAATCCTTATTTTTCCAGAAAAAAACGAAGAAATATTTAAATAAAACGCTGTTTTATTTTGCTAAAACGAAGAAATAATTTACTAAAACGAAGATTTATTTAAAGATAATAA
>JAISIA010000071.1 GCA_031262295.1 Bacteroidales bacterium
GTTGTTGAACCAGCATAAATACCTATTTTAACAATACCTTGATATGGATTACCAGAAGCATCCTCTAATGGAATGGAAAGATGTTGCATTGGATAAAGATTATTATATACCCTTGTTGCACCTTCTTGGTTTGTCCAAAGAATTGCATTTGCTACATCCCAAGTTGCACCATTGTCAGTTGAAACAACTATACCAAAAACATCATCAGTCCCTGTTAGTTCAGGAGCATTATTATTAGCATAGTCTGAAAGTAGAATATCCATTTCAACTTGATATAAAGTTCCATCTTCTCCTAAATCTATACTTGGAGAAATTAACCAACCGCTTAAAGTGTTATATACATTCATTCTGGCATTGTTTCCTGCACCAGGATATATTTCTAAAGTATAAGAATACCAAGAGCCGCTTCCCGGAGTAAGTGTTGCTGTACCACTTGAAGGTAAAACTCCACCTGCTTTTGACCAGCAAGTAGAAGGAGGTACTGTGTTAAAAGGTTCAACTGTTGTTGGAATAGTTAAAGCCTCACATGGGGTTGTAAAGGTTATTGGAGAAGACCATTCACTTTGTTCTCCCCCACAATCTGTTTGTATTCTTACCTTATATGTAGAAGAATGTAAAAGATTAGATATAGTATAAGGATTGGTTGTTGCAACCTCTGGTATTGCATTTGCCCAATCTGTTTCACTTGCTAACATATATTCTATATTCCATGAAGAGGCAGTTCCCAAAGGATCTACCCAAGACAAATCTATTGAAGATGTTGTTGGATTACTTGCTGCTAAATCTGTTGGCTTAGGACAAGAAGGCAAAACAATATTTGGTCCTTGAACATTATCCATCATTAATAGTATTCCATAACCATCAGTATCTGTAGATTGAAAAGCAATATAAATTTCTTGTCCATTATAGGCAGAAAGATCTATTGCATGTCTTACCCAAGATGTTGTAAAATCAGAGGTAGCATCATTTGCACTCGTAAGAGTTAAAAGTGCTGTTGCATCAAATGAAGATGTTTCCCTATCTGTTGTGGAAACTTTCACATTTAATGTTGTACCAGCATAATTGCCATCAGCTCTAACATAAAAACTAATTGAATCTTCATCACTTTCAATAGAAAGTTTAGGAGTTATCAACCAATTTTCATGCAAACCATAGTCTGTTTGTGCATAATTACCACTAAGTGTGTAATAAGAATCATTATCTGATTCCCAGTAAATACTTCCACTTACATGTACAGTATTCCATTCATCAGGAGGGAATGTTGTTCCTTCGAAACCTTCATTTAATGGAGTCTGTGCGAAACCTTGCATAGCAAACATTATTGCCATTACAAGTAAAAAGAATAATTTTTTCATCACATTTCTTTTATTAATTAAACATTTATTTTTTATTATTTATTTATTTGTTATTAATCATTTATAATCAAAATAAAAATATCGCTATAAATGATTTTGCAAAGTAATAAAAAAATTAACAAAAAACCAAATTATTTTAAATAAAAATGTTAAATTATGTTTTAAATCTAAAAAGATTGATTTCTTAAAGAAGGATTTTAATCTTTTTTTTAATAAGTCCTATTATTGAAAATTAGGAATTTATATTTAGAATGGTTAATTTTATTTTGAAGAATTTTCTTCTAAGTTTTTTGTAGATAATAAGCCACAAGCAGCCAAAATATCCTCTCCTTTGGATTTGCGTATTGTGGTTATAAGATGAAATTTCTCCAATTCCTCTTGAAATTGTAGCATTCTTTCTTGGGAAGCTCCTTTAAATGGAGAGTTGGGTGTAGGGTTGTAGGGGATAAGATTTACTCTTGCATTAAGACCTCTTAAAAGACGAGAAATTTCTTTTGCATGAAAATATGTGTCATTTTCTCTTTCAAAAAGGATATATTCAAAGGTGAGACGGCGTTGAGCATACCAATTATAATTTCTAAGCATATTACAAATCTCCTCTATGGGATAGGTTTTCTCTATTGGCATTATCCTTAGTCTTTCCTCGTGGAAAGGATTGTGCATTGAAATTGCAATATGACATTCTGTTTTTTCTATAAAATCAATTAGCTTAGGCAAAATACCACAAGTTGAAAGAGTGATACGTCTTGGGCTTATTGCATAGCCCCATTGTGAAGTTAGGATTTCAATTGCTTTTACAACCTCATTAAAATTATCCAAAGGCTCTCCCATTCCCATAAAGACAATATTACTTAAATCTTCCTTTTCAGGGAGGGAGGCAACAAAATTTATTATCTCTCCTGAGGTTAAATTCCTTTGAAATCCTTGTTTTCCCGTTGCACAAAAAAGACAATTCATCTTACATCCTCCTTGTGAGGATATGCAAAGTGTTTGTCTTGCTTTGTCAGGTATAATAACAGTTTCTACAAATGTTGTTTCATCATATTTATATAGATATTTAACCGTTGCATCCTTAGATTCCATTTCTTTAATGTGAGGAATCTTTCCAATGGAATATCTTTCTGAAAGAACCTCTCTTGTTTTTAATGAAAGATTTGTCATTTGGCAAATTTCATTAACATCACTCTTATATAACCAAGAGGCTATTTGTTTAGCGTTAAACTTTGGCATTTTATTTTCCAAACAAATATCTTCTAATTCCTTTAATGTTTTTCCTAATAGTGGCTCTTTCATATTTTGTATAAACGTCCTTGATATGTTTTTCTATCTTTCATTCTCTGCTCTATCTTTGATACAACCTCTTCATTACGCAAATTCCCCCAACCATAGTTAGCACGAAATCGTGGAGGGGTTTCAGAAGAAAATCTTTCTATAACTATGTTTGGAGAGAGCAATTCTAAGAAATCTATTATAAATTCTCTATATTCTTCAAAAGAAAAAAGGGTAAAATCCTCTGGATTTTTTTTATAATCATCCAATATTGCAGTGTTATTGAAAAGTTGAAGCTGATGAAACTTTATTGTATCTAAGTTTAATTCCGAAATAATCTTTGCCTCTAAGAGCATATCTTCTATTGTCTCTTTAGGCAATCCAAATATTATATGTCCTCCTGTTTTTATATTTCTCTTTAAACACTCCTTTATTGCCCACTTTGTTTGAGAAAAATTATGCCCACGATTTATTCTTTTTAGTGTCCTATCATAAATACTCTCTATTCCAAACTCAATAGCAACATAGTTATCCTTAGCTAAGGTTGCAATATAGTCTAATTTCTCCTCATCCACACAATCGGGTCTTGTTCCAATAACAAGCCCTATAATATTGGGATGAGATAAAGCCTCTTCGTATTTTTGTTTTAGTTCCTTTAAAGGTGCATAAGTATTTGTGTGAGGCTGGAAATATGCCAAGTATTTATCCACTTTATTGTATCTCCACTTATGAAATGATATTCCTTCCTCTATTTGCTCTTTTATAGTTTTTGTAGGGGAACAATAGGAAGGATTAAAGGCGTTATTATCACAAAAGGTGCATCCTCCAAAAGAAAGCCTTCCATCTCTATTTGGACAAGTAAAGCCAGCATCTATTGAAAGTTTTTGAATCCTTTGTCCAAAAATTTTCTTAAAATAGGCTGAGTATGAATTATAAGGACGAATGCTTTTATCAAAAGCATTATTGTTGTTGTGTAAGTAGGTCAATTATATGTATTGTTTTAAGGTTTATCTTATTCTTATCTATATATGATTTAAGATGAAGTAGGCAAGAAAGGTCTGAACTTACCACATATTCTGCTCCTTCATCCATTATTTGTTCTATTTTCTTTTTTGCCATAGCCTCAGATATAGCATCGTTTTTCAAGGAAAACATTCCACCATAGCCACAACAAAAGTTATTTATGTTCTTACTTACAATTTCCAATCCTTTCACATTTTGCAATAGAACTTTTGTTTCTTCTACAATATTATATTCATTTAACGCTTTGCAATTATATAAAATGGAAACCTTATGAGGAAAGTATGCTCCAACATCATAAATTTGTGCTATATCAACTAAAAATTCTGTTATATCAACAACTTTTTCGCTAACCCTCTTGTAAGATGCATAGTTTGGAGAATGAATAAATTGCTTTTCCATATCGTTTTTTATGTATCCAATGCAAGAGGCTGAACATCCAACAATATAGTTATTTGCTTTGAAGGCATCAATTAGCTTCTGAGAAAGAAGTTTTGACTCTTTAAAAGAACCATTTTCATAGAGAAAACGTCCGCAACAATGAGAAAAAACATCATTTTCCACCTTATTTCCCAACTTTCTTAGCAAAGAAATAAGGTTATCCCCTGTTTGAGGAGAAAATTGATTTACACAACAAGAAATAAAAACTTCAACATTCATAGAATTAATTTGCACAAAAATAATAAAAAAGAATTTATCCATATTGATAATCTTTATATTTTTGCACCCTAATTAGAAATTATTAAACATTAATTATGGATTCTTCTTTATTTGAGATTTTATTCTTTGCTGGATTTACTATATTAATTGCAGGGATTTTGATATTTGATTTGGGGGTTTTAGAAAAGGAGGACAAGGTTGTAACAATGAAGATGGCAGCAAGAAGTACAGCAGTTTGGGTTTTCCTTGCCTTGCTTTTTTGTTTGTTCATTTTCTTTCATGGAGAAAAGATTCACGGAGTTTCAACCTTTGATGAGCTAAAAACAATATCAGGAAAATATCATAATAATGTAGATTTCGGCTCTCTTTCCTTTGAAGAGGCATTAAAGGACTATCGCTCGCAGATGAGCATAGAGTATTTAACAGGATACCTAATTGAATATTCTCTTTCAATAGACAATATCTTTGTTATGATACTTATATTTGCATCCTTTGGAATTGAAAGAAAGTTCTACAAAAGAGTATTAATGTGGGGAGTTTTAGGAGCAATAATTATGCGTTTTATATTCATATTCCTAAGCTCTGCACTAATTCAAAAGTATGAATGGATACTCTATATTTTTGGAGTTTTCTTAGTTTATACAGGAATTAAGATGTTTGTAGAAAGAAATAAAAAAGAAGAAGTCAAGACAACTAATAACCCAATTGTAAGGATTCTTTCTAAGGTTATACCAATTTCACATAACACAAATGATCATACTTTTTTCAAAAGAGAAAATGGAAAATTGTTTATGACAATTCTTTTTGTTTGTCTTTTAGTTATTGAATTTACCGATTTAATATTTGCAGTTGATTCAATCCCTGCCATTTTTTCTGTAACAAAAGACCCATTTGTGGTTTTCTTTTCTAACATATTTGCAATATTAGGTCTTCGTTCCCTATTTTTCTTAGTAAGTAATGTTATGAATATGTTTAGGTTTTTGAAAATTGGATTATCCGTTCTACTTACTTTTATAGGAGTAAAGATGCTTGCAGCTCACTTTCTACATAGTATAGGCTTTCAAACCTACCACTCTTTAATAATAATACTTGGAATTTTAGCTATAAGCATATTGGCATCTATACTTATTCCCGAAAAGTCGAAAACCGACCTTTAATTTTCCTAACGACCCGCAACGGGCATTTATTTCTCCTAACGGAACTTAGGGCAGTCTTTTTATCTATCTATAATTCAGTTCGCCTAAAACGAAGATTTAGTAAATTATTTCTTCGTTTTAGCAAAATAAAACAGCGTTTTCTTTCTTGAATTGTAAATTAATAATTTTAAAACCCTAAGTTCCGTTAGGAGAAATAAAGGTTGGTTGCCGACAAAACAGCGTTTTATTGTTTTGTCTTCTTATTTAGCTTATTTATGATAGCAATTAGGTATCCTAAGGCGATAAAAGCACCAGGGGCAAGGACAAAAATTAGGATTCCATCGTTATCTCCTATGAATTTTATATCAAAAATGGAGCCTGAACCAAGAATTTCCCTTGTTGCACCAAGCAATGTTAGAGCAAAAGTGAAGCCTAAACCCATTCCAATGCCGTCAAACATCGCATTTATTGCAGTATTTTTATTTGCAAAGGACTCTGCCCTTGCAAGAATTAGGCAATTTACAACAATAAGAGGAATAAATAGTCCTAAACTACTATATAATGAAGGGATAAATGCTTGCATGAAAAGCTGTAATATGGTAACAAATGATGCAATAATTACAATAAAGGCTGGAATACGCACCTTATTGGGGATAAGATTCTTTAAAAGAGCAATAACAATATTGGAACATATCAATACAAACATCGTTGATAATCCCATGCCAAGACCATTTATTGCAGAGGTTGTTGTTCCCAATGTTGGGCACATACCAATTAAAAGAACGAAAATAGGGTTTTCTTTTAATATACCATTAAATAATATCTTTAACTTATTCATTATTGTCTTATATTTTTTTAATTATTTTTCTTATTTCTTTTTTTTCTATTAATTATTTCAAAGTCTTTTTGTATTGAGTAAATGCCTCAAAGGCATCTTTTATGGAAAGGAGAAATGCTCTTGAAGATATGGTGGAAGCTGTTATTGCATCAAAGTCTCCACCATCTTTTGTCACTGAGAAATTGTCTTTTTCTGGATTTTTCCCTCTTATATCTTGTTTCCCTTTTTTAGTTTTAAACCAATCTGTTAATTTGCTTCCTAAGCCTGGAGTTTCATTTGAGGATAGCATCATATAGTTGCATATATTACCCTCTTTGTCCAATCCAACCATAAGGCTAATCTTCCCTCCATAACCTTCGTTTGAATAGGTTTGTATTGCACATCCAATAAATTGATTGTTCTTTGTTGCAGGATATATCACAAAGGCTTCTTCTTTGTCTTTTAGTTTTATCTCAACCTTTTCTCCAACTACGGCTGTTTTATCAGGCAACACCTCTTGTATTGCTGAAAGTTGTTTTGCCTTATCTGAGTCCTCTATTGGTTTTTTCGTAAGAATATAAACTCCTGCAAGCAGAGTAGATGCCACAAGAGATATTATACCTAAGGATAATATCATATTCTTTAACGTTGATTCTAATTTTGCCATATTTTACTAAGGAATTTATTCTTTTATTCTTTTTTATTAACTTTTTAGTATCCGAATTTCTTTGGTTTAATCGCCTTATCAATAAGCGGAGTTACTGCATTCATAATTAGTATTGCAAAAGACACTCCTTCGGGCATAGGTCCAAAGGTGCTAAATAATATTGTTAGAACTCCACAACCAAAACCAAATATAAGTTGCCCTTTATGTGTTATTGGCGATGTTGTCATATCTGTTGCCATAAAAACAGCCCCAAGCATTAATCCTCCTGAGAGTAGTCTAACAAAAGGATCCATATAAGTATCAGGGGAAATTAGCCAAAGTATTAGAGAAAATATTGCTGCTGTGCCAAGAAAGGATACAGGGATATGCCAAGAGATAACTTTTTTGTAAAGCATAAATAATCCACCTAAAAGTATTGCTATAACAGAAACTTCTCCCAGAGAACCTCCTGTTTGTCCTATAAACATATTTAGAAGATCCACCTCTTGCCCGCTTTTTATCATTGTTAGAGGTGTTGGTCCAGTAATTGCATTTGTTAGTGTATCTCCTCCAAATAAAGGTTTTGGCAATGGCCAAGAAGACATTGCAACTTTGGAAGGAAAGGAAATGAAGAGGAATACTCTTCCAACTAAGGCAGGGTTAAAAGGATTTTTGCCCAATCCTCCGTAGGACATCTTAGCTATTCCAATTGAAACTAAACATCCTATTGCCAATATCCACAAAGGAATATTGGAAGGGAGATTAAAAGCAAGCAATATCCCCGTTATAACAGCCGAGCCATCGGATATTGTTGTGGGTACTTTTAAAAGAAATTTCTGAATTAGCCATTCAAACAATACGCATAGAAAAACTGAAGTAAGAGTTACAATTAAGGCATCTAATCCAAAGAAATAAATAGCCACCAAAAACATTGGCATTAATGCTAAAACAACATTCCACATTATTTGTTTTGTAGTTTGTTTGCTTTGAACGTGAGGAGAACCTGAAACGGTAAATATTCCCATAAAACTATATTATTTATTATTATCTTTTTTTCTTTATTTTTATTCTATCTTTGTGCTCTTTGTCTTCTAAGAGTGGCTACTTGATTTTTGGAAATACGTAAAAGATCCAATAGAGGGCGTCCAGCAGGACAAGTAAATAAACAGCATCCGCACTCAATACAATCCATTGCTGCATTCTTTTCTGTTTCTTCCCAAAGACGATTTTCTGCCAATTGTGCAATATGCACTGGTTCCAATCCCATAGGACAAGCATCTATACATTTACCACAACGCAAACAAGGAGTCTCTTCTTTTCTTGAAGACTCTTTTTTAGACATTATTAAAATGGAAGAAGTTGTTTTAACAGTAGGAGCTGATAATTCCGTTATGGCTTTACCCATCATTGGACCACCACTTATAATCTTTCCTGTATCCTCTGGTAAGCCTCCACAATATTCAATTATTGAATTAATAGGTGTTCCAACTCTAACTAATAGATTCTTTCTTTGCTTTACGTTTTTCCCTGTTAAAGTTAGGACATTGCTAATAAGAGGTTGGTTTTTCTGAACTGCACTATATACAGCTTGAACTGTACCAATATTATTTACAACACAGCCAACGTCAATAGGTAATTTTCCAGATGGAACCTCTCTTTTGGTTAGTGCATATATAAGTTGCTTTTCTGCTCCTTGTGGATATTTTGTTTTTAAGCCAACAACCTCAATTCCTTTATAGTTTTTTGCCATAAGAGTAAAGGAGTTTATTGCATCGGGTTTGTTTTTTTCTATTCCAATTAGTGCTTTGTCAACTTTAAGTGCTTTTTTTAGTATTTCAATACCAATAAAACACTCCTTAATCTTTTCTTGCATTAATCTATAATCGGAAGTTAGGTAGGGTTCGCATTCAACTGCATTAACAATTAGGTATTCTGCTTTCTTACCTTCTGGAATCATATACTTAACATGAGTTGGAAAGGCAGCACCTCCTAAACCCACAATACCCATTTGCTTTATCTTTTCTATAATTTCTTCTGAGGAAAGTTTTATTTGTTCAACTAAGTCTTCTGAATTATCTATTCCCTCTTCCCATTCGTCATTTTCTTCCACGTCAATATAGAAAGCCATCTTCTTATATCCTGTGAAATCTTCTGCTAAATCAATTTTTGAAATAGTTCCTGTGTAAGGAGAATGAGTATTTGCACAAATAAATCCATCTATCTTTGCTAAGAGTTGTCCCGTTCTTACTCTGTCTCCTTTTTTTACCACAGGCAAAGAAGGAGAACCTAAATGCTGAGAAACAAAAACAACTGCCTTATTTGGTAAAGGAAAGTTTTCTATAATACAATCATTTGTTAGTTTATTTTCTTGTGGATGTACCCCACCCTTACGAAATGTTCTCATTGTTTTACCTTAGGTTTTTATATTTTTATGCTATTTCCTTTATTTCAACTTGCGTATTTTCTTTTTTAGGAGGAAAGTTCATCTCTTTTATTGCTCCTGTTGGACATTCATTAACGCATTTACGACATAACTTACATTTATTATAATCTATATAAGCTAAATTGTTTTCAACAACTATTGCATCAAAGGAACATGCTTTTTGACATTTTCCGCATCCTATACAAGAAACCTCGCAGTTTTTCTTAGCCAATGCTCCCTTTTCCTTATTTACACATCCTACAAATACCTTTCTATTCTTTATTCCCTTATTCCTAATTTCAATAACCTTTCTTGGACATGTCTTTTCGCAAATTCCACATGCAACACATTTGTCTTCATCAATCTTAGGTAAAGAAGTTGTTTCGTCCATCCTTATTGCATCAAAGGGACATACCTTAACACAAGAGCCTAAGGCTAAACAAGCATTTGGACATCCACCTTCTGAGGAAAAAGTCATATCTGCATACAAACAATCCCTCACTCCTTCATATCTTACTCTTTGTTTTGTGTTTTCTTTTCCTCCAAAGCAACGAACAACTGCAACCTTTGGCTGAGTTTCTTCTGCCTCTAAGTTCATATAGGAAGCAACCTGTTGCATAATATCTTTTCCCCCAACAGGGCAAAAAAGATTGTCCAAAGAATTATCATTAACTATTTTTTCAGCAAGTGCTCTGCATCCTGCAAAACCACAACCCCCGCAATTAGCTCCCGGAAGTATTTCACAAACTACATCAATACGAGGATCCTCTATAACATTAAATTTTTTGGCAACGAAGAATAGTATTACAGCAGCTATAACTCCCGTCAATACTAATACTAATACAGAGTAAAAAATTATGGACATAAACTTAAAAATTAGACATTCATAAAAACGACTGCAAATTTACAATAAAAAAATGTTTAATCCATTTTTTTCTTTCTATTTGGAAAACTTATTTTTAAAGGATATGCCATTTTTGAATAAAATCATATATTTGCCAAATAAAAAAAATTAATATGCAAAAAAAGATTAAGGAGGTTATAGATTCTTTTTCCCTTAGGAGAAACACTAAAACGGTGTCCATTGGTAATATTTCTCTTGGAGGAAATAACCCAATAAGGATACAATCTATGACAAACACCAACACAATGGATACAAAAAATTGTTGCAAACAAATTTGTGAATTGGTGGATAGTGGATGTGAATTGGTAAGAATAGCAACTCCAGATATTAAATCTGCACAAAACCTATATGAAATTAAGAATACACTCCTAAAAATTGGCTATAATGTTCCACTAATTGCAGATGTACATTACAATCCTAAGGTGGCAGAAGTAGCAGCTTCTTTGGTTGAAAAGGTAAGAATTAATCCCGGAAACTATTTTGATAGACCCTCTAATAAGAAACGCTGGACTTATAAAGAGTATAACGAAGAATTGGAAAGAATATCTCTTAGACTTTTACCCTTAGTTGAAACATGTAAGAGGTTTAATTGTGCAATTAGAGTGGGGACAAACTTTGGATCACTATCCCAAAGAATAGTTTCCAAATATGGAAATACTCCAATTGCTATGGCAATATCAGCAATGGAATTTACAAAAATCTTAGATTCCTTAAACTTTGACCAAATTGTACTTTCTCAAAAAGCAAGTAATGTTCAAACTATGATTCAATCCACAAAACTATTATGCTATTTATTAGATAAGGAAAACTTGAATTATCCCATACATTTGGGCGTTACAGAGGCAGGAGATGGCAATTATGGAAGGATAAAATCAGCTATTGGTATTGGAACATTGCTGTCTTTGGGTATTGGAGACACTATAAGGGTCTCTCTTACTGAAAATCCAGAAAAGGAAATTGCTGCTGCAATGGATATACTTCAAGCATCGGGAAAGAGGATATTTAAAGCTGAAATAATTTCCTGCCCTTCTTGTGGAAGGACAAAGTATAATATAGAGGAGGCTTTGCAAGAGGTAAAAAAAGCATGCGAACACTTAAAGGGAGTAAAGATAGGTGTTATGGGCTGTATCGTTAATGGACTTGGAGAAATGGCTGATGCAGACTATGGATATATCGGTTCAGGAAAAGGTATTGTTAATTTATATAGGAAGAAAGACTTAATTTATAAAAACATTCCGCAAAACAAAGCATTAGAAAAGCTAATTTCAATGATTAAGGAAGATGGGAAATGGATTGATTTATAAATTTTCTTTTCCTAATCTAAGGAAGAAAACCTACTATTATTACTCTTAAAGCAAGGGACTATACTTTTTATGGTCCTAACCATTGCTTCCTCATTGAAATCTTTGCACTCTTGTTTTAATTCTTCTAAAACCTTATTCACCTTTTCAATATCTATTGTTTCGGTATTTGCCATAAATATTTTTTTATGATAGGTTGGAATATGCTCTTCCTTATTTGTAAGCAACTCTTCATAGAGTTTCTCTCCCGGACGTAAGCCCGTAAATTCTATTTTTATATCTCTATCGGGTTCAAATCCTGAAAGCATTATCATCCTTTTAGCCAAATCAACTATCCTTACAGGCTCTCCCATATCAAAAAGGAATATCTCTCCACCCCTACCCATTACTCCTGCCTCCAAAACCAAACGAGATGCCTCAGCAATTGTCATAAAGTAGCGAATAATATCAGGATGTGTAACAGTAAGAGGTCCTCCTTTTTTAATTTGTTGCTTAAAACGAGGAATAACTGACCCATTTGAACCAAGTACATTGCCGAAACGAGTGGTTATAAATTGAGTTTTTTTAAGGCTATTAAGACTTTGAATGTAAATTTCCGCCAAACGCTTTGTTGCACCCATAACATTTGAAGGATTAACTGCCTTATCGGTTGAAATCATTACAAATTTCTTAACGGAAAACTCAACAGAAAGGTCTGCAATATTTTTTGTCCCAAAAACATTTACCCTTACCGCCTCGTAGGGATTTTCTTCCATCATTGGAACATGTTTATATGCCGCAGCATGAAAAACAATATCGCAACTTTGTTTTTCAAATATACTTTTTAATCTTTCTCTATCTTGAATGGAACAAATATATACTTTTAAATTACAAGCAGGATATTTTTCCCTTATTTCATTTTCAATATTGTATAAAGGAGTCTCTGCCTGATCAACAACAATTATCTCCTTAGGAGAAAAGCCTACAATCTGCCTTACTAATTCACTCCCTATTGAACCTGCACCTCCTGAAACTAAAACGCTTTTATCCTTAATCTCCCTCTCTATTATGGATACATTCAACTTTATTTCCTCCCTATTTAAAAGCTGTTCTATCTCTATTTCCTTAATTTGTGAAATATCCAATTGCCCATCTGTCCAAGTCTTAATGTGCGGAACACTGAGCACCTTTATCTTATTGGCAAAACAAAGGTCAAATATCTCATTTTTCCTTTGAGGAGTTATCCTATTTGTTGCTATTATTAGTTGGTCTATATCGCCCTGAGATAATCTTTTTTCAAAGTTTTTTGGTCCATAAATCTTTATACCCATAATTGATTTTCCTGCAAGAGAAGAATCATCATCAAAAAAGCCCTTTATATAGTATTTTTTTGAAGCACTAATTAGTGTATTTGCCGTTGCTGTACCTGTTCTTCCAGCTCCAAAGATAAGAACTTGTGAGGTTAAACTAACATGAACGCCCGCCTTATAAGCCTTTTCAAAGAGCCAACGAATAAACATCCGAAAAATAAATAAGCCTATATAGCAAACAAAGAAATATATAAGTATTAGTTGCTTTGGAATAAAATCGTTGGACTGCAAATCAAAGTTGTATTTGTATATTAAATCTATTGCAAGCATTGAAAGGGATGAGAAGAATACTGCAAAAAACATCCTCATTGCATCGCTAAAAGTGGAATATCTTATAACCCCTTTGGCAACTTTGAAAACAATTAGTAGGGTTGTTGTAAAAATAATTGAGATTATTAAAAAACGTATTGAGTATAAATCAAAAGGAAAATTGAAATAATCTTCTTTTCCTTTTAGAATAAAGCCTGAAATAAATGCAGAAAGGACGCAAATAACAAAGTCTATTAGAACAATAACCCAAGAAGGAAGATACCTATCCTTCATAAAGCTATCAATCAATCTAAGCATTTTTCTATATAACCTATTCACCTTATTCCTTAAATTTTTTTTGTTTATCTCTCATTTTAAAACGGCAAAAATACATTAAAATGAAAGTTTTTCAAAATAAAACGAAAATTTATTTTTATGAAAATTATTAATATGTAAATAAAACCAGACTTCCGCAAGGACTAATAAAGGTCGGTTGCCGACAAAAAAAAAGCGGCGTCCTATTGCTAAGACGCCGCATCAATAATATCTAAATTAATTTTTATTTAACAATTAATTTCTGTGTGCGGTTGATATTTTCTCCTTGTAAGAAGATGTAATAAACTCCCTTTGTTAAGTTTGACAAATCAAGTGATTGTTCTGTCTTTTCATTAACAATTATTGTTTGAGTATTTATTATACGTCCTTGTACATCGGTTAAAGAAATTTTAACCTTTCCATTTACTCCAGAGATTACTAACTTAGTTTCCTTTTCAGCAGGATTTGGATACATTACAACATTTACATTACCTGATTTAATATTATCTGATAAACTATTGTTTGTTGTAAATTCTCCTGTTGTAGAATAAGCTGTTCCAGCAGAATTTGTCATAAATGAAACATAGTAGTATGTTGTTGCAGGAAGTAGGTCGGTTAATGTAGTTGAGAATGTTGTGCCATTTAATGTAGCAGAAACTTCTTCTACATCATTAGTAAGACTACTTTCTAAACCATATTTAAATCCAACTGTAACATCTGTTGCATTAGCTCCACCAAATTCTGTTACTTCACCTGAAAGTTCAACACTGCTTTGTAGAACATTTGCACTTGCTGTAACTTCTCCTATTGTTATAGTAGGTTGTCCTCCATTTGTTGCAGTAAAGTTTTCAGCTTCTCCATAAGCTACATTTTGTCCATTTTCTCCTGTCTTAACGTATGCTCTTACATCGTAATTTACATTTTCTGTAAGAGAAGGATAATCAAGATAGAATGGAGATGTTCCTATACCAGTAAGTTGGAAACTTTCGTCCCAAGTTTGAGTAGAAGTTTTCAATTCAAATCCTCTTGCAAAGATTTCTTCTGTGCCTTGTGTTACTTCTCCATTAAATGTTGCAGAAGTCGCTGTTATATTAGTTACAGCTAAGGTTGTAACTGTTGGAGGAACAATTGCAAGGGTTGTAAAGTTTTCTTCATTACCATAAATTGTACCTGTTCCAGTTACAACTATAAATGCCTTATATACATAAGCAGAATTTGCTTCCAAACCTGTTACATTTGCATAGAAAGGTGTTTCGCCTTCTGTTGAACTAACCACAGTCCAATCTTCTGCACTTGCAAGTTTATATTCAAATCCTTTGCTTTCAGGAGCAG
>JAISIA010000002.1 GCA_031262295.1 Bacteroidales bacterium
CCTAAACATTTGTTAAATGTCATTCTTATGCCACCTGTTAAAAATGCTCCTAATTCAGCATAGCTATATCTTAAACTTTGTACATGATCATACAAAATATTCCCAAAATTATTTGTAAATCCTCCGCCTATTTTACTACATATTCTTTTGCCTTCTTCAAAGTAATGTTTATTCTGGCTTTCCATATAACTTAATCAATTCTTCTTTTGTTTTGAATGTTTTTCCTTCACAACTATTAGATAAATATTTGAATCCATTATCTGTTATTTCAAAACGAAAACAACAACTTCTTACTACTAATTCTTTTTTTGTTTTATATAATTCTTCATCATATAAATAAATTTTATGTGTATCAAACATTGTTTCTATAAATTCAGTATCATAACGCTCTGATTGTATAAAATAATTATTAAATTTATTTTTATCAAATGATATTACAATAATTTCATTTGTTTTATATTTAAAACATCCTGCTTTATCTACAAATGTATATTCATATTTAGATAATCTTCCTATTTCAAAAGAATAAACATCTACAAAATTAGAATCAATATTAAAATCAAGTACTATACTCATACTGTCTTTAATAATGGTATTTTCTATTACAAAATCTAACATATTAAACACAGATGAATCCTTTATTAATAAACTATTTGTTGGTGATAAAATCCACGATAGGGGATAGTCAGGCAAATCACCATTTTTACATGGATTTGTATATAATTCAATATATCGGCAAGAGGTTGCAATCACAATTATAGCAAATAAATTTATTATAAATATGATTCCAAAAATATGCTTCTTTATTTGTAATTTTCCCACATAGACCTCCTACTTAGTTTTCCATTGTATTTATAATATTGATTATCTCTGTAAAGTTCAAATGATGTTTTATTTGTATTAAAACGTTCCGAAAATCTCATATCGCCCATTGAAGGTTTCATTTGACCACCTTCAGGATGATTATGAATGTGTGATATTATATCATTTGGTTGTTGTTTTGATAAGTAAGAACCAAAATCATCTTTACCCTCTTGATATGTAGATGTTATAGTATAGTTAGCTTTACTCCCTATCAAAGAATATTCTATTCTATCTGTATTATCAGCTAAAAATTCAAATAATCTTTCAGCATAATTTTTATTATTTCCTAAATCTATTCGCAGACCTTTTATTGATTCTAAAGAACCATCTTTATTATAAGCAGGCCAATTCCTAGTATTTGCTAATGCACCTTTTATTTTGTCACTTTTTAATATACCTTTTGCAACATCAATATAATTATCTCCTTTTCCAAATAATCTATCAACCTCTTTACCATTAGCATCGTAATGTTTTGTATCGTTTTCAAAAGTAATCTCTCCTGTTTTTTTATTCACTTTATATTCATCCATTTCCCTTCCATCAGGATCAACCAAATTCACAGGATTATTTGCACAATATGCATAAGGAGAAAGGTTAGGATATTTATCACTTAAAGGATCTACTGAAAGCCATGAGATGTTTTCAGAATCATAGTATCTTGCACCAAAATAATTGTAGCCTGTTTCTTGGTCTTTCTCTTTTCCATTGAAAAGATACACTCCGAGATTGTAATCTATCATATTGAAAGTTTGAATATCTACCCAAGTTTCTCCGTAAGGAAGATAGTTTATGGTTTGGGTTATATTACCTCCATCATCTGTTAAATATGATGAACTTCCTAAGTGATCGGTGTGATAATAAAATGTTGGTTCTGGATCGTTTTGGTCTATTATTAATTTTATTATTTGTATAAATAATGGGCGAGGAGCTACTATCGGTTCGGATTTAATACACTCATTAAAGGTAATTTCTATACCACCTTTTATATATGATGATAGTTCAGCATAACTATACCCTAACCAAGGTACTGAATTATTCAAAATATCATTATAATTACTATGTGCAAAGCCGCCTCCTATCTTACTACATATTTTTTTGCCCTCTTCAAAGTAATGTTTTGTATAACCTTTATTATTAATCGTTATTAAATCACTTGCATAAAGTGTTTGGTCTGTTAAAACAGATTGATTGTAAATCATTCCATTTTGTATAAAAGTAGCTGTCTTTCCAACCAATTTCATATTTCTATTACCTGATGCATCGTAGTTATAATATGCACTTAAACCATCTGTCTCCATAAATGCTTGCAGACGATTATCCTCTGTCCAACATAATCTTCTTTGACTACCTTTCTTATTATTCTCAGAATATATCATATTACCTTTTCTATCCCATTCATAAATATAAGTTAATCCACCAATATTATCTCCTATCTTTTTAACGGCATAAGGATTATCATTATTATAGTTATAATCATAATTATAATTAACATGCTGCACTCCCAACTGATTTGTTAATCTATAACTATCCATATATTTATTTAGCATCCTTCCAGAAGGAGAATATTTAAAACTATTCTTGTAATTTAATGTTGTAGTACCATTCATCCAACGTCCATCAGAAGAAATCAATCTATTTAATTCATCATATTTAAAATTCTGTTCTCTACCATGCATACCCATATCTCTTATGTATGTAACATTACCTATATTGTCATATCTATATGTGTTTTCTTGTAAAAAGAAATGTGTATTTTGAGAAAAGTTTTCTAAATAACTTAAACGTCTATTCAGTGGATTATATCTATATCTCGTTACCACCCCATTACCATTTGTTTCTTCCACTCTTTGTTCATATTCATCATAAACTATTTTATCTACGTAGGTTGTAAATTGTCCGTTTTTATTTCCAATAACTGCTTGTAGTTTTCCTGCTAAATTATAGAAATAATTTACCCTCTCTTCATCAGGATAAGTAATAGTTTGAACTCTTCCCCAAGAATCATAATCCCATAATGTTATTAATGTAAATGGAGATGTTTGAGGTAAAACATAAGTATGACGATTCATTATAGTATTACCCATTTGATCATACCAATATCTATTAAAATAAATTTTCTGCATAAGATGATTATTAGTTATTTAAATTTAGCAAAAATAAAACGCTGTTTTAATTTACGGAATCTTCGTTTTAATAAATTATTTCTTCGTTTTAGCAAACTAAAACAGCGTTTTATTTTTAGGGATTAAAAAGAAGGTTTATTCTTTAAAAAAATAATCAAATCCATCTTGAACATAATATTTTTTTTAAGTTTATTTATTCGTTTTTATTATTGTAACGTTTAAAGTGGATTACTTCTTTAATCTTATTAGTTTGATAAACTAAGCTATTTATAGTATTATTGGAAAAATTTAAGCTGTTGTAATCTATATCAGCTCTTTCATTATCCATATTATATGGTTCTGATATAAATACTTCAAAAGGATTTATTTTAACAATAAGCATATATCCTCCTCCTGCAACATCTTCATAAAATCCAAATATATAGATCTCTGATTTATTTTGCAATATTTTATATATTTTAAATAAATCGTAAGTTTCTCCAAACGTGAAACATTCTATTAGAGTATCTTGTTTATTCAAATATAAACTATTTTCAGTGTAGTATTCTTTTTCATAGCTTTTTATTTTAAATGGTGTTTTCTCCTCTATTTTAATAATTCGTTCAGAAAAAGGTTCATCATAAAAATGTAATATTTCTTGTGCATTTGCAAGAAAGGAATAAAAAATAAATATTATTAAAATGATTATTTTATTCATCGTTATGTTTTTTTATAGGGTTATTATTTTCTACTTTTCTAACTTTTCCTTTGTTATTTGGATCAGGTTCAAATTTCGTATCTACTATTTCGTTAGGATCTCTTCTTTTTTGCATGCCTCCAATTATTGCATCAGTTTCTCTTAATTCAAAATGTAGATGTTCATCTTCCCCTTGCATATTAAACGCATTACCTGTATTACCTGTTTTCCCTATTACATCTCCTTCATTGACTTTATCACCTGCATTGACAAATATTTCTGATAAATGAGCATAAAATGCATACAAGTCTTCTCCGTTTTCATTGTTTAATTTGATTAAAATTTGATTACCATAACCTTTTTTATCTTTTTCACTTCTTGTCCAAACAACAATCCCATCTTTTACAGCTAAAGTAGAAGTTCCAGCAGGAGCATAATAATCTATACCTTGATGATTTGTTTTTTCCCTATTTTTCCCAATTCTAATTTTAAATCCAAAAGTATTACTTATTTTATTCCTTCTAACTTTCATTTTTTTGAGAGGATCTCCTATCTCTTCTCCATTAGGGTCTATATACTTCACAGGATTCCACATACAATAATTATACGGAGAAATTGAAGGATATTTATCACTTAAAGGATCTACTGAAAGCCAAGAAATACGTTCATCATCGTAGTATCTTGCACCAAAATAGTTGTAGCCTGTTTCTTGGTCTTTCTCTTTCCCATTGAAAAGATACACTCCGAGATTGTAATCTATCATATTGAATGTTTGAATATCTACCCATGTTTCTCCGTAAGGAAGATAGTTTAATGTTTGGGTTATATTTCCTGCATCGTCTGTTAAGTATGATGAACTACCTAAGTGATCGGTGTGATAATAAAATGTTGGTTCTGGATTATTTTGTCCTATTATTGATTGTATAATATTTATAAATGGTGGTTTTGGTGCTATAACAACATCAACTCCTAAACATTTGTTAAATGTCATTCTTATGCCACCTGTTAAAAATGCTCCTAATTCAGCATAGCTATATCTTAAACTTTGTACATGATCATACAAAATATTCCCAAAATTATTTGTAAA
>JAISIA010000021.1 GCA_031262295.1 Bacteroidales bacterium
AAATCTTTTTTGTATCTTTGCCGAAACAAAGTTTCTTTTTAGGGCAAGAAAGCTCTAATATTTCCAAATTTCATTTTTCTTTATATTTATAAAATAATCGCTTAATTATTAATGTATTACCTTTGACTAAATCTTCGTTTTAGAAAATTAAAACGAGGTTTTAGAAAATTATTTCTTCGTTTTAGCAAACTAAAACAGCGTTTTATTCTGGAAAAATGAGAATTTTGTTTTTTTAATTAAAAATCTGAAAAATCATATTGAAATTTGCTTTAATTATATTGAGGATTAGGTGATTACTAATTTGCCAAAATTTTAACAAATTTTGATGCTCTAAACTTGAAAAATTGAGTGAAATGTTAAAAATTCGTCAAATTTTGTGTTTTTTTGATGAAATTATGTTAAAATTTGTCAAAAAAGGGGGTTGGAAATGTTAAAAAAAATTTAAAAATGAAAAAGCTAAAAAATGGTATATTTTTTTCCCTATTGTTTTTCTAAAAATGTCAAAATTTGAGACTCATCATTATGCCTGTGGATACGTTATTATTTATATCGGGCATACAATATGGTGTAAGTCTTAGGGAAAGATCTGGACTTATATCATAATTAAACAGGTGTCCATAGACCATTGCATCAATTATGTTGAGCAGATACACTCCCGCCATTACCATTATGCTTAACTCAAAATTCTTTTCGTAGGCATAATATAGGTTATATATGCTTTGGTCGGGATAATTTGCATAGTCGGGATTTCGTCCTTCTAAGACTTGATTTACTCTTAGCTTATATTCTTTTTTAAATTTTTGAGCATTATTATAATTCGTTACGGCAAAATAGCAAGCTATTCCCTCCCCTACATATATTATAGGAATCTTCCATGCTTGTTTGTTATACAATTGTCCTGCTCCGGGAATAAAAGTAGAATATAATGTTGCTCTTGAAGGAGAATGATTCTTATATTTTTCTATTTTTTTATTGGAATCAAAAGATAGTTTTTCATTGCTTTCTATCTTTGATTGCATATTATTTATTATAGAATCTTTTGTTTGCCCCTTTAAAGAAAAAAAGATGAAGAAAAAAACAATTAATGGTAATACTTTTTTACAATTCATCTTTAAAAATTTAATTTTCTCCTATCAAAGCAACAATTCTTTCAAAGTCCTTGTCGTTTGAAAAAGGTATGGTTATTGTTCCTTTTCCTCTTTTTGAACGTTTCACTTCAATAGGGACGGATAATTTTTCTGAAAGTTTTGCCTTAAATAGGTCATGATATATTGGTAGGGAGCCGTCTTTTGATTTGTTTATACTTTTTCCATCTTTCTTATTCTTTGAAGAGGCAACCATTTTCTCCAAAGTTGTAACAGGAAGTTTTTTATCAATTATTTGTTTTAAGAAAAATAGTTGTTCTTCTTCTGATTCCAAATTTATCAAAGCACGAGCGTGTCCCATAGAAATTACATCATCTTGAAGGGCTATTTGAATTTGAGCAGGGAGTTTTAATAATCGCAAATAGTTGGTTGTTGTTGAGCGACTCTTACCTATCTTTTGACTAACTTGTTCTTGTGTTAGAGAAAAACTTTCTATTAAAGCCTGCAAAGAAAGAGCAATTTCAATTGCATTTAAGTCCTCTCTTTGTATGTTTTCTACCAAAGCCATCTCCATCATCTCATTTTTTGTTGCAAGACGAATATAAGCGGGTATCTCTTTTAAGCCTGCAAGTTTTGCAGCTCTCAATCTTCTTTCTCCTGCAATGAGAATATATCTATCGTTATCTCCTTTTGTTATAGTTATAGGTACAATTACACCCTGTTCTTTTATGCTTTGTGAAAGTTCTTGTAGAGCCTCTTCTGAAAATTCCTTCCTTGGCTGATGAGGATTGGCATCTATCTTTGATATATCAACAAAAGCTATTGCTGTATTTCCTGAATTATCATAATCCATCTCAGGATTTACAGTCTCCATACTATGAAGCAAAGCTCCAAGTCCTCTTCCTAATGCTTGTTTAGCTGCCATAATTCTCTATTTTTTTCTATTCTTTTTAATCAACTCTTGTGCTAAATTAATATAATTTACACTGCCCGTTGAAGAGGCATCATACATTATCGCAGGTTGCCCATAACTTGGAGCCTCTGCCAATTTTGTATTATTGTATATAAGAGTGTCAAAAACCATTTGCTTAAAATGTTCCCTCACATCCTCAACAACCTGACGAGCTAATCGCAAACGAGAGTCAAACATCGTTAAAACTATGCCCTCAATTTCCAAAGAAGTATTTAGACGAGATTGTACAATTTTTATGGTGTTTAGTAATTTTCCCAAGCCTTCTAATGCGAAGTATTGGCATTGTACAGGTATTATAACCGAATCGGAAGCTGTCAGTGCATTTATTGTAACTAAGCCGAGCGAAGGAGAACAATCAATTATTATATAGTCATATTGATTCCTTATTTTATCGGTTATGCTTTTCATCTTATACTCCCTATCTTCCAACTGCGTAAGCTCAACCTCAGCACCAACAAGATCAATCCTTGCAGGAAGGACATCCAAATTTGGAGTATTGGTTTCAACAATAGCTTCCAAAGGATTGTTATTGGATATTAAGCATTCGTAAATACTAATATTGACATCCTCAGGCATAATTCCTAAACCCGAAGAAGCATTAGCTTGCGGGTCGGCATCTATAAGCAAAGTTTTCTTTTCCATTATTGCCAAAGCCGCACTCAAATTCATAGCAGTTGTAGTCTTTCCTACACCGCCTTTCTGATTTGCAATAGATATAATTCTACCCATACCCTATTTTTAATTAAAAGGATGTTTTATTTTTTTTGCGTAAAGTAAAAAAAGATTTCCCTTAGTCTTTAATATCAAAACTAAAATCATCAAATTCTCCCGATAGAGTATCTTCTTCCTTAGGTGCTGCCGCATCTTCAAAAACTGGTTCAACACCTGTTTTAATATACTCTATCATTTTTTCAAGCGTATCAACAAACTCCGCTTGGTCTTCTTTATATAAGAAGATCTTGTGTTTTTCGTAAGTAAATGTACCTTCTTCTTGGTCAAATCTACGTTTGCTTTCTGTTATTGTTATATACCTATCCCCTGTTCTTGTCTCTTTTACATCAAAGAAATAAGTCCTCTTCTTAGCCTTAAAGGCTCTTGAAAAAATTTCGTCTCTCTCTCTTGGCGTTTCCATATTTTACAACTAAGATTTAATTTTCAAAGAGCAAAGGTATAGAAATTATATCACATAATAAAAAAGATTAACTTTTTTTTTATTTTTTTCTGTTTTAAGTCTTAAATATGAGTATAGTTTTTTTATTATTTTCAAAAAATATTTTAGATTTTTTGATTCATATGTTAAATGACGAAACTCCCCAAATTGGAAAATGCCATTTGGTCGGCAACCGACCTTTATTCGTCCTTGCGGAAGTCTGGTTTTATAATTACATACCCTTAATACGACAGATAAATAAATGCCACTTGGCAGAATGAAGGCGGGTGTATGAAA
>JAISIA010000008.1 GCA_031262295.1 Bacteroidales bacterium
CTTATTTTTCCAGAAAAAAACGAAGAAATATTTAAATAAAACGCTGTTTTATTTTGCTAAAACGAAGAAATAATTTTCTAAAACGAAGATTTATTCAAAGATAATAAACTAATAATTAAGCTATTATCTTGTCATGAAAAATGAAAATAAGTATTGGGGAAATTTCTATGCTTTTGCCTTAAAAGAAACTTTGTTTTGGGCAAAGATACAAAAAAGATTTGATATATGCAAATGGGGTTTCCCAAATTGGGATGTTCAGAACTTTAACATTTGAAAGGAAAAATGTTAAAAATTTTTTGAAAATACATTTTTATATAATCCTGCCTTCCTTCTGCCAAGTGGCATTTATTTACCTATCGGATTGATAATTTATAAGAAGACTACTCTACTTCCGTTAGGACGAATAAATGCCGCTTGGCGGTCATTTGTGTTAAATTGATGAAAAAGGCATATACTTTACTATAGTTTTAAGGAAAAGTTATACATTTGCATTCTTATTAGCAATTTGTTCTTCAAATAAGTAAAGAAAGAGAAAAAGAATTGTAAGAAAAATACACTCAAAGAAAAAAATATTAAGTACTTAAAGAATGATTGTAAAAGATTATGATAATATATGAATGATAAATGTCTTTATGATGAGGTTTTATGGTATGCTCTCAGAGCATACAAAGCGGAAAAGAAGATGGAGAAGATATTAATAGAGAAGGGCTATGATTATTTTATTGCGAAAAAATATAAGAATACAATATATAAAGGAAAGAAAAAGCGAATACTTACTCTTGCAATACCAAGTTTAATTTTTGTACATTCCTCAGCAAATAAAATAAATGAATTAAAATTAATCTCCTCTGGAAGTCTTCAATATATGACTTTCCCTTGTGGAAAGGTAAATAAGCGTATAGTTATTAGGGATGATGAGATGGAAAACTTTATAAGTGTTGCAACAAAATATGAAAAGGAAGAACTATCATACGTAAATCCCAATGAGATTCCTTTAGAAAAGGGGCAAAAAGTACGCATAATAGGAGGCGAATTTGACGGATTAGTCGGCACACTCCTAAAAATAAAAGGGAGAAGAAATAAACGCCTTGTTGTAAGTTTAAACCAAATTAACTTTGCCATAGCAATAGAACTTAAAGTTGATAAAATTGAGGTAATAGAATAAAATATGTTTTTACATATAATATTTGTTTAGCCAAAATACATATTGCTTTTACTATAAAAGAGAGATATTTTCAAACCTTTTTAATATAAATTCCATTAGTTTTTAAGAATTTTTGTTTGATTATATGTTTTTTTTATATCTTTGCAATATCAATTAGGACTTTTTTGTTGTAGGATTTTCTTTCCAAACGACTTTTTCCCTATTATTAGTTTGATTATAAAAAATAATGAAAAATCATAATAAATTTTTATGTATAGTAAAACACAATTAGAAGCAAAGACATTAGAAGAATTAAAAGAGATTGCTAAAGAGATAAAGATTCCAAAATATAGCAAATTAAAAGAACAGGATTTGGTTTATAAGATATTAGATTATCAAGCTGCAAATCCTACAACAGAAACAAAACAAGCAGAAAACAAGCCTAAACAAAACAAAAGAGCAAGATTGAAACCCAAACCAATTGCTGAGGCAAAAAATGATGCAAATCAAAATACGGTTGTCAGCAAAAACGATCCTAAAAAACCTATTCCTAATTCTAAGAATACTTCCACTAAGACTCCATTAAAGAAAGCAAATATATTTGACAATAATAAAACAAAGGAAGTAAATATATTTGATATGCCTGAGTTTTTAATGCCAGAAATACCTTCAATACCTAATGTTGAAGATATAAAAATCCCAGAATTAAAATATAAATCTAAGACAAAAGAGGAAGAAAATATAAATCCTATTTCAAAAAATACTCCTTTAAATGATATTGAAGAAGGAGTGGATTTGATAAATGATAATGATGTATTGTTGGATGTAAGAATTGAGGATGATAAATCAAAGTCAGAAAATATAAATCCCAACTTAAAACAAAACACAGTTGCAAATAATTCTCAACCAATCAATGGAAATTCCGTTGCAGTTAATGGAAACCAAAATGCAAACAATGGAAATGGAAATGGGAATAATGGAAATCAAAACCAAAATAATAAGATTGTTTATAATTTTGAGAAGGAAGGATTAATTGAAGCAGAAGGTGTATTAGAGGTAATGCCTGATGGGTATGGTTTTTTGCGTTCTTCCGATTATAACTACCTAAATTCTCCTGATGATATATACATTTCCCAATCGCAGATTAAACTTTTGGGTGTAAAAACTGGGGATACAATAAGAGGGAAAATACGTCCTCCAAAGGACGGAGAAAAATATTTTCCTATGATATTAGCAGATCTTATCAATGGTAGAACACCTGAACAAGTAAGAGATAGAGTCCCTTTTGATTATCTTACACCTTTATTTCCCGAAGAAAAATTTCTTCTTACAGGACATGGTTCAGAGAGTATATCAACACGAATAATTGATCTTTTTACTCCTATTGGGAAAGGACAAAGAGCCTTAATTGTTGCTCCTCCAAAGACTGGTAAAACTACCTTATTAAAAGAGATTGCCAATGCAATAGCTGCAAATCATCCTAACGTTTATCTAATAGTTCTTCTAATTGATGAACGTCCAGAAGAAGTTACAGATATGCAAAGGACAGTTAATGCTGAGGTAATAGCATCTACTTTTGACGAACCAGCAGAAAGACATGTTAAGATAGCTAATTTAGTTTTGGAAAAGGCAAAACGTATGACAGAATGCGGTCACGATGTTGTTATAGTACTTGATTCAATTACTCGTTTAGCAAGAGCATATAATACTGTTGCCCCTTCTTCTGGCAAGGTTCTTTCAGGAGGTGTTGAGGCAAATGCTCTTCAAAAACCAAAACGTTTTTTTGGTGCTGCAAGAAATATAGAAAATGGTGGCTCATTAACAATAATAGCAACTGCACTAATTGAAACAGGCTCTAAGATGGATGAAGTAATCTTTGAAGAATTTAAAGGTACTGGTAATATGGAATTGCAATTGGATAGGAAGATTTCAAATCGTAGGATTTATCCTGCAATAGATTTGGTTTCTTCTTCAACACGTAGGGACGACCTATTATTAAGTGGCGATATTGTGAATAAGATGGGTATAATTAGGAATTACCTTTCAGATATGAACTCTATAGAATCAATGGATTTTATAAAGAAACAAATGAAAAATACACGTAATAATGCAGAGTTTATCTTATCTATGAACTCATAAAATAAACAATCCTTTAATTTTATTATGGCTCAAAACGAAGAAAAGTTTAAGAAAATAATATCTCACGCCAAAGAATATGGCTTTGTCTTCCCTTCAAGTGAGATTTATGATGGTATGGCTGCTGTTTATGATTATGGGGAGTATGGAGTTGAATTAAAAAACAACATAAAGCAGTATTGGTGGAAGGCAATGGTGCAAATGCATGAAAATATTGTTGGAATAGACTCTGCAATATTTATGCATCCAACAATATGGAAAGCTTCTGGTCACGTTGATGCTTTTAATGATCCCCTAATAGATAATAAGGATTCAAAAAAAAGGTATCGTGCAGATGTACTAATTGAAGATTATATCCTAAAATTGGAAGATAAGATAGAGAAAGAAGTAGAAAAGGCTTCAAAACGTTTTGAAAATTTCAACAGACAAACCTTTATAGATACCAATGAAAGAGTAAAAGGATATAGAGCAAAGATTGATGATATAAGAAAACGCTTTACTTTATATATGAATGATAATAATCTTTCGGGATTAAAATCTTTGATTGAAGAATTAGAAATTGCTTGTCCAATATCAGGAACAAGGAATTGGACAGATGTAAGACAGTTCAATTTAATGTTTTCTACTCAAATCGGGTCCCTTTCCGATGAAGCAAATACAATATATCTTAGACCTGAGACAGCACAAGGCATATTTGTAAACTACCTTAATGTACAAAAAACAGGCAGAATGAAGATTCCTTTTGGAATTGCTCAAATTGGAAAGGCGTTTCGTAATGAAATTGTGGCAAGACAATTCATATTTCGTATGAGAGAATTTGAGCAAATGGAGATGCAATTCTTTGTTTGCCCAGGTGAGGAATTGAAATGGTTTGAATATTGGAAGCAAACAAGAATGAAATGGCACTTATCCTTAGGTATGGATGAGAAAATGTATCGTTTCCATGACCATGAAAAACTTGCACATTATGCAAATGCTGCAACAGATATAGAATATGAGTTTCCTTTTGGATTTAAAGAATTAGAAGGAATACATTCTCGCACAGATTTTGATTTAAAACGTCATCAAGAGTTCTCAGGAAAGAAATTACAATACTTTGATACCGATAAAAACCAAAGCTACACCCCTTATGTAGTTGAAACATCAATAGGATTGGATAGAACATTCTTAGCAATTCTTTCCTATTCTTTTAATGAAGAAACCTTAGAAGATGGTTCTACAAGAACAGTTCTTAAAATACCAAAGGTTCTTTCACCAATAAAAGCTGCTATTCTTCCACTTGTAAAAAAGGATAATATGCCTGAAAAAGCACAAGAAATAGTTAGGATATTGCAAGAAGATTATATGGTTCAATATGACGAAAAGGACGCTATTGGGAAAAGGTATCGCCGTCAAGATGCTATTGGTACGCCATTCTGTATAACTGTTGACACACAATCCTTAGAAGATAACACAATAACAATAAGGGATAGGGATACTATGCAACAAGAAAGGCTGCATATAGATGAAATTTCCGCCTACATTAAAAAGAATTTGAAAACAAATTTATAGTACTCATTATCTATAATTGCAATTAATATAAGCATAAATTTAAAGTATAAACATACTTTTTAAATATAAAATAGTTTAAAATTTAACTTTTTTAGTTCAAAAAATGAACTATATTAAAATTTTATTGTAATTTTGCAGCTTATTAATAAAAAACAATAAATGAAAATGAAAAAAATCGCAATTATTTTATCCTTTTTCTTAGGGATAAGTCTTAATGGTATTTCCCAAGAGGTTGGTTATGGTATTACAATTGGAGGAAATATTTCCGGAATTATTGAAACCAATGAACAATTATTTTTAGACTCCAAAATGGGATTTCAAGTTGGAGCATACGTAGATTATTATTTCAATCAAAATGTTTATCTTAAAGGTGATTTAATCTTTATTACTAAGGGTGCATACTCCTCTGCTAAGGCTACTTCTTGGACAGAGTCTAATATTTCAGCAGAAATATACACCGATATTAATCCAATGTATTTGCAAATTCCTGCTATTGTTGGTTATTATTGGGATTTGAAAAATGGTCTTGGTTTAAACTTTGAACTTGGAGGTTATTTTGCTTTGGGAATTGCAGGGAAGGCAGTTTCAAGAGTAACGATTAATGAAACTGATATTATAGATGTAAATATAAATTATTTTAAAAACTCTGATAAACCCAACGAATTATACTTAGGGAATAATTCTCGGGTTGATTATGGATTGCGTTTTGGAGTTGGAGCTATGCTAAATAAGCATCTTTCCTTAGCATTTCACTTTGATTTGGGCTTACATAATATATATAATGATAAGTATGTAGAAAAATACTACTCAAAAAGAAATTACTCAACCCTCCTTACCTTAGGTTATAGATTTTAAGAAATAAAAAGAAATTAATTTTTTCAATAATCCTTCTTTGATTTTAGAAAAATAAAACGCTGTTTTAATTTTCTAAAACGAAGAAATAATTTTCTAAAACGAAGATTTAGCAAATTATTTCTTCGTTTTATTTTTACCCTATCTAATAATCTTTAATTCAGAATTTAATATTGTGGATTGAAATTTCTTTTTTCTGTATTATTTCAAATATATGTTGGAAATAAAAAAAGGAGGCTTAAAAGCCTCCTTCAAATTTAATTAATATAAATTTAAAAAAATATTTACAAATAAGATTGTAACTGCTCTGTTCTTGCAGTTTGTTTCAAACGCTTTAAAGCTCTATCCTTAATTTGTCTTACTCTTTCTCGGGTAAGATTGTATTGTACTGCTATTTCTTCCAAAGTATAACCATGTGCCTCCCCTATTCCGAAGAATAAAGAAACAATTTCTTTCTCCCTTTTTGAAAGAGTGGATAAAGCACGATCAATTTCTGTTGAAAGACTTTCATTCATTACGTGAATATCCGTTCCTTCTGCATTAGGATCATCAAAAGTGTCTATCATCGTTATTGAATCGTCAATAGCACTTGGCTCATCGAATGACTTAGCTCTTCCTGAAACATAGAGTACATCATTTAATTTCTCTATTGAAGTATCAACAATATCCGACAACTCCTCTATTGTTGGAGGTCTTTCAAGGTTTTGTTCCAAACGAGCACTTTCTTTCTTTATCTTGTTTAATGCTCCAACTTGATTTAAGGGAAGTCTAACTATACGACTCTGCTCTGCGATTGCTTGAAGAATTGTTTGCCTTATCCACCACACAGCATAAGAAATGAATTTAAAGCCTCTTGTTTCGTCAAAACGAGAAGCCGCTTTAATAAGTCCAACATTGCCTTCTTCAATTAAATCAGGCAGAGATAGACCTTGATTTTGGTATTGCTTGGCAACAGAAATAACAAATCTTAGATTGGATTTTACAAGTTTGTCTAAGGCTTGTTGGTCTCCTTGTTTAATTCTTTGTGCCAGCAAAACCTCTTCTTCTGCAGTTATCATTTCTTCTCTTCCTACGTCTTGTAGGAATTTATCCAATGAACCAATATCCCTATTGGTTATAGATTTTGATATTTTAAGTTGTCTCATAATGTTCTTATTTTATCATTAATATTAACCCTAAGGTTAGAATAAAAAAACTTTTAGACACAGCAAAAATATACCATATATCAATGCTATGAAAAATGATTAATAAAAGTTATTAACTATTTTTTAACAATTATCGTCAGATAACTAACGCAGAAAAGTTAAAATTAATGTATAGTTATAATAAATTCTTACCTTTGCAAACTCAAAACATTTTTTTAATAACATAAAAACACTTAATATAGATATGAGTACAAAAGTTACAAAACAATTAGTAAATCCTAATAGTATAGTTGTTGTTGGTGCATCAAACGATGTAACAAAACCGGGCGGTGCAGTATTACGTAATTTAATAGAAGGAGGATTTAAAGGAGAGTTATACGTTGTTAATCCCAAAGAAGAAGAGATACAAAATCACAAATGCTATCATAAGGTAGAGGAATTACCACAAGTTGATTTGGCTGTTATTGCTATTGCTGCAAAATATACAGAAGATACAATAAGAGTATTAACTAAGGAAAAGCAAACAAAGGCTTTTATTATCATATCAGCAGGTTTTGGAGAAGAAAGTAAGGAAGGAAAACTATTAGAAGAAAGAATAGTTAAGATGATAGAAGAAACTGATGGGTGTTTAATTGGACCTAATTGTACAGGAATCTTCACTCCTTATCATCATTCAATATTTTCAAAACCTTTTCCAAAGACCTCACCAAAGGGAGTTGATTTTATAACAGGTTCAGGTGCGACAGGATGTTTCATAATGGATATTGGAATACAACAAGGCTTAGCTTTCAATCATTGTTGGGGCGTTGGAAATTCTGCACAATTAGGAATAGAAGATATATTAGAATATCATGATGAAGTATTTGATGAAAAAACATCTTCCAAAGTAATACTAATATATGCTGAAAACATAAAAAATCCTCAAAAATTATTAAAACACGCCTCTTCCTTAATAAATAAGGGATGCAGAATTGCTGCAATAAAATCGGGAGGTTCAGAAGCAGGACAAAGAGCTGCCTCTTCACATACAGGAGCCTTAGCTTCCTCTGACGTTGCTGTTGATGCACTATTCCGTAAAGCAGGAATTGTACGTTGTAATGGTAGAGAAGAACTAATAACAGTAGGAACAATATTTACATATCCTCAATTTGAAGGAAAGAAAATAGCGATAATAACTCACGCAGGTGGTCCCGCAGTTATGCTAACTGATGCTTTAAGTAGGGGAAAAATGGATGTACCACACATAGAAGGGGAAAAAGCAGATGCACTTTTAAAAGAACTTTACTTAGGTTCTTCTGTTGGAAATCCAATAGATTTTTTGGCAACAGGAACTCCTGAACAACTTGGTAAAATTATTGATGCTTGCAACAACGATTTTGATAATATTGATGCAATGTGTATAATATTTGGAACTCCGGGCTTAAATAAGATATTCGAAGCCTACGATGTTATTGCTGAAAAAATGAAAACCTCAAAAAAACCAATATTCCCTATTATGCCATCAACCTTTGTGGCAAGAGAAGAAGTAAATAGCTTTGTTGAAAAGGGCAATAACTATTTCCCAGAAGAAACAGTATTTGGCAATGCTCTTGCAAAAATTAAACAAACTCCTAAGCCAAGTAATGCTCCAAAAGATATAGTTTCAGTAGATGTTGAAAAAATAAGACAGATTATTGATAGCGTTGAAGATGGTTATATGGATACAAAGATAATGTATCAACTTTTAGACGCAGCACAAATAAAACATTCCACAGAAATATCAACCGATAATGTAGAAGATGCAATTGCTTTTGCAAAACAATATGGCTATCCTTTGGTGATGAAAGTTGTTGGTCCTGTTCATAAGAGTGACGTTGGTGGAGTAGTATTAAACATAAAGGATGAACAAACAATAAGGAAGGAATTTGATAGATTGATGAAGATAAAGGATACTTATGCAGTACAAGTCCTACAAATGCTATTCGGAACTGAAATTTACATTGGTGCTATGCGTACTCCTTTGTTTGGACATCAAGTTCTTTGTGGAATAGGTGGAATATTCATTGAAGTATTAAAAGATGTTCAATCAAATTTAGCTCCTATTGGATTAGAGGAAGCAAAAGATATGATTAAACGTCTTAGAAGTTATAAGATAATTCAAGGAGTAAGAGGACAAGAACCTGTTAATGAAGAATTGTATGCCGATCAAATTGCAAGGGTTAGTGCATTGGTTATGGCAGCTCCTGAAATTGCAGAAATGGATCTTAATCCTTTGTTAGGTTCTTTAAATGCTGTTGTAGCAGTTGATGCTCGTATTAGAATAGAAAAATAATATATTAATCAAATAAAAATAAAAGATATTATGCAAAAAAGTATTTGGCAAACACTTCTTATGTCATTGCTCATTATAGCAATGTTTATATTGCAACATTCCTCAGAGTTGGAAATATATAAGTATTGGATATGTTTCGTTGTTGTTATTTTTGCTTTATGTGTTATTACATTAAATGCCTTTAAGGATAATAAGACAATACATAAAGCAAATAAACAACTATTAGAAAAAGAAAAAACTATTGAGGAATTAAATGAAAAATTAAATAAAACAAATTAACAGCATAAGATTAAAAAAAATATGAAACAAAAAGATTTTATAGTAATAATTGTTTCCTTAATATTCTTTTCCCTATTCTTTTTTATAGAACCATTAAATTATTGGTTTCTTTCTTGGAGTAAGGCTCACTCTTGGCAATATTTTGTAGTGGCATTTTTGAAGTTTGGAGTCCTTGCAACATTTGGCGAATGTATTGGTCTTAGAATATCAAAAGGAGTTTATAATGAAAAGGGGTTCGGAATAATTCCTCGCTTTATAGTTTGGGGAATATTAGGAATAGGCATATCAATTGCTATGGGACTATTCTCCTTAGGCACTTTTGGATTTCTATCCTATTTTAATCTGGATTTAAATTCTGCATCCTTGCACTTAGAACCTTTTTATATAAAACTACTATATGCTTTTTGTGTTTCAGTTTTTATGAATACCTTCTTCGCTCCTGTTTTTATGACAGTGCATAAGGTAACGGATACTCACATTCTTCTTAATGGAGGAACATTAAAAGGATTCTTTACTCCAATACATTTTGGTAATATAATATCTAATTTAAATTGGAAGGTACAATGGGGTTTTGTTTTCAAAAAGACAATACCTCTTTTTTGGTATCCTGCTCATACAATAACATTTCTTTTACCCAAAGAATACCAAGTTCTTTTTGCCGCCCTATTAGGTGTTGCCTTAGGAATAATTCTTTCTATTGCCAATCTGAGGAAAAAATAGGATGAATAAAGAGATTACTTTTTCTAAGTATGAAGGCAATGGAAACGATTTTATCCTAATAGACAATCGTTGTAAAGATATTTCTCTAACAGAAAAAGATATTCAATTTCTATGCGATAGGCATTTTGGTGTGGGTTCTGACGGATTAATAATATTAAATAAGTCATTGTCTTCAGATTTTGAGATGTTATTTTTTAATTCCGATGCAACAAAGGATATGATGTGCGGAAATGGAGGAAGATGTCTTGTTGCCTTTGCAAGGGATTTAGGAATTATAGACAATGAAACAGAATTTATTGCAGCCGATGGAAAACACAAGGCTACAATAAAAAGTATTCCTAATTCAAATAATTATATTGTCAAACTATCTTTAAAGGATGTAAAAACAATAAAAGAATTTGATGAAGGACTATTTATTGATATTGGAACACCTCACTTAGTTTGTTTTTTAGATGATATAGATAGTGTGGATGTAGAGACTATTGGAAGAAAGTTACGCTATAATGAAAAATTTAATTCTTCCTTAGGAACCAATGTAAATTTTGTTCAAGTTAAACCTAACGGACAATTATATATAAGAACTTATGAAAGGGGAGTTGAAAAAGAAACCCTATCTTGCGGAACAGGTGTTACAGCCTCTGCAATTGCATATTCAGAAAAATACAACTTAGAAACAAATGAGGTTTTTCTTCATTCCAAAGGAGGAGACTTTAAGGTTTATTTCAATAAAACCCTTTATAACTACCAAAACATATTCTTAGAAGGCAAAGCCTCAAAAGTCTTTTCTGGTGTTATTATTCTTTAACCCGAATCAGTCATTTATCATAACCAAAAGTCTGATTTTGTCGGCAACCGACCGCCAAGCGGCATTTATTCGTCCTACGGAAGTCTGAGTCTATAATTACATATTATTAATCCGATAAATTAAAACAAAGATAACTTTTTATGTAAATACAATAATTAACAATCAATTCCACAAATTAAAAACTTAAAATATTATTTTTTTCAAAAGATTTTAACATTTTTTTCATCAAAAACCACCAAATTTTAACATTTACTTCCTCAAAAAAACACAAAAATTCAAGAATTTTTAACATTTATTCAAATTTTCAATTTTACTACCATCAAAATTTGTTAAAATTTTGTCAAATTTTTAATTCACTAATCCTCAATACAATTCAAGCAAATATTAATATAATTTTCCAAAAATTTAATTAAAAAAACAAAATCCTTATTTTTCCAGAAAAAAAACGAAGAAATATTTAAATAAAACGCTGTTTTATTTTGCTAAAACGAAGAAATAATTTACTAAAACGAAGATTT
>JAISIA010000032.1 GCA_031262295.1 Bacteroidales bacterium
ATATGAAAAATTTTATTGTGTTTTACATTTTTATAATTGTTGTTTTAAGTGGATATGCTCAAAACTTTGAACAAAATTTGGATAAAGCATATAAGTTTTTTGAATTATATAATACCGAATGTAAGAAAGAAAATGCCCAACTTTGGAATATAAGTTATTGTAGTAATTTAGCTATAATTGATAATGAAAATAGGATTTTATTTTCATTAGAACCAATAATAATAGAAGCAAAAGAATATTTCCAAGATGGTATTTATTGTTATGTGTATCCCGAAACTATGATGTTTTCCTCTGGTGTTAATAAATTTGGAGACAAAATATATGCTTTGCTTAACTTTGATGATAAAGATAGAATGTTGGAAACGGCTTTTCATGAGATGACCCACAAGTTTCAAGAAGATAGTAATGTTAATCTTTCATATAATAATAAACATATAGATACCAAATACGCAAGAGCATATATTCGTTTAGAAGCTAAGGCACTATTTAATGCTTTTACAAAAGACAATAAGCGGGATTTTATTATTGATGCTTTGTTTTTTAGACAAAAACGACAGAATATGTTTATTGATGCAAAAGAAAATGAGGATGCTTTTGAATTAATAGAAGGCTTAGCTCAATTTTCGGGAATGATTATTGCTTATAAAGATAGTGCTGTAAATTTACTTATTAACGATATTCAAAATTTAATAAAGGGATATTTTGATGCACGAACTTTTGGTTATTATACAGGAGATGCATATTCCTTTTTGAATAATGATTCTTTACATTGGAACTATAATATCTATGATGTTGGATGTATTACAGCAATTACAAAAAAGATTTATAATATAACTGATATTGATTTACAAAGTCAAGATGAAGATAATTTGTTTAAGCAATATGATTTTTCAAGTATATTTAAAGAGGAAGAAAAAAGGGAGAATGCTATGATAGCAAAAAACAAAGAAAAGCTAAAAATATTAGAAAACAATCCAAAACTAATTATTCAAAATCTTAATAATTACACCTTGCATCTTAGAGTTAGTCCTTATATTATCAATGATACTATTACCTATTATAGTACAATTGGCATTGAAGATAAATTTGGATATATATATACTGAAAATGATTGTTTCATAATTGAAGACAAAATAATATTTATTTTGCCCAATGATTTAAATATTGAGCAGATGAATAATAATTTCTGTGATAATAATTTTTGCATAAAATTAAATAAGAATTATGCAATTGAAAAACAAGATAGCAATTATATATTATCTTTTGAAAAATTAAAAAATGCTCCTTAAAGCATCTTGAACCTATTTTTGTTAAAATATTAATGTATAATTATAGAACCAGATTTTTGGTAAGGAAAAATAAAGGTTGTTTGCCGACTTCCGTAGGACAACTAAATGCCACTTGGTGGTGAAAGAGATTCTAATTTTTTTGTAAGTTCATCAATCTGTTTTTGCATTTGAGGAAGTTTTCTAAAAATTGAATAACTTCTCATAAAGTCTTTTGCATTTAAGGCTGGGGTGCCCATTATTGTGGAATCGTCTTTTATGTTTGATAATATTCCTGCTTGTCCTCCTATTTTTACTCTATTGCCTATTGTTAGATGTCCTGCAATTCCTACTTGTCCGCCAATAAAACAATTATGTCCAATTTTGGATGAGCCTGCCACTCCTGTTTGAGAAGCAATTGCAGTGTTTTTTCCAACAACAACATTATGGGCAATTTGAACAAGATTGTCAATCTTCACACCTTTTTCAATTATTGTGCTACCCATAGTTGAGCGATCTATTGTTGAATTTGCTCCAACTTCAACATCGTCCTCCAAAATCACATTACCAATTTGAGCAATCTTCTTAAAGGAGCCATCTTCCAAAGGAGCAAAGCCAAAACCATCAGTACCTATAACTACACCACTATGCAATATACAATTATTTCCAATTATGCAATTGTGATAAATCCTAACCCCTGCAAATAATGTTACATTATCTCCAATAATTACATTATCTCCAATATAGCAATTAGGATAAACTTTTACATGTTTTCCAATTTTTACTCCCTCACCAATAAAGGCAAATTCTCCAACATAGATATCCTCATCCACTTTTGCTGTTTTGGAAATAAAAGATAGGGAAGCTACACCTGTCTTATTAAGAAAATAGTCATTGTATATATCTAAGAGTTTTGCAAAACTTTCGTAGGCATTATCCACCTTTATAATTGTTGGCTTTAAGGCTTTATTTGGAGAAAAAGACTTATTGACTATAACTATTGAACTATTACAATCATAGATGAAGTGTTCATATTTATCATTAGCTAAAAAGGAGAGACCGCCCTCTTTTCCATCTTCTATCTTGCAAAGGGTATTAACCCTTACATCTTCGTTACCTATAATTTCTCCATTTAGTAGAAGAGATATTTGTTTTGCAGAAAATTCCATAATTTTTATTGTTTAATATTAGGCAAAGATAATAAATTTTAAAACCATTAGAGGGTTAAAATAAAAATAGTGGCGTTTTTCAAAAAAGACGCCACTATTGATTAATGGTTAAGTTTTAATTTCTATATATTAAAAGAAGAAACTAAAATGATTTTCTATGTTTGCATTTTGTTGTAATACTTGTAGAGGGAAACGCAATTGAGCAGTTTTTTGACTATTACGCATATCAAAGGTACGTTGAATTGCTTGTGGGTCTTCTGGTGTTGCACTTTTTGATATATCATCAACTTCCACAATATATATTCCGTTATATCCCTTTATTGGGTTTTGTATTCCTTTTGTTTTAACGCAGGATAGTTTTCCAAGAACATTCATCTCAGGTCCTGCCTTTACAAAATAGGAATCTCCAAAAGAAATATTTGCAGCAGAATCTATTGTAATGTTTTCTTTTGTTGCAATATTATCAAGGGTTTTATTTGCAGCAACAAGGTCTGTTGCCTTTTTCATAAGAGTTGTTGCTTTCTTTTCAATTCTTACCATATTTTCTATGTAAGGTTTGGTTTGTTCTAATGAAAGGATACCTTTTTTCTTTATATCTTTTAATCCAACAACCAATATCATATCAGAGAATTCAAATATTTCAGGAGCGACATCGCCAACCTTTGTATCTTTGTTGTATATCCAACGAACGACTTCTCGGGCGTAAGGTGTTCCATTTAATTGGTAATCCATATCTCTAACTTGGGATGTTAGAACATTGAGGTTTTGTTTTTGTGATGCATTTGTAAATTCCGACATATTTGTTGCAGCACCTAAGAATACATTAGCCTTATCTCTTATTTCATTTATTGTTTTTTCGCTTGGGCGTATTTCAGTTATTATTGTTGCTAATTGCAATTTTGTGACAGGAGTTGTCTTTCCTGTAACTTTAACTATCATATAACCCATTTCACTTGGGTAATTATAAACAAATATACCACCAACAGGAGTTGAATTTATTTGATTATATAAATCAGAAGGAAGTTGTCCATCTAAAAGCCAGCCAGCATCACCCATATTCTTTTTTGCATCTGGATCGTCTGAAAAGTTTGCGACATTGTTTTCAAATTCTGCATTAGAGGCTGCAAAGACCTTCATTAAACTATCCTTTATTTGAGTTGCTTCTTCTTTTGATCTTTTTATTGGGTCGCCTGCTTGATTATTTAGGATTAGAATACGAGAAAAACGTATTGAGTCTGGACGTTGTTCAATAGAGGTTAGCTTTGCCATAACCCAAACATCCTTGTTTTGGAAAGGTGGAATAAATTCTCCAACTTTAACTTTTGAAAGAATGCTATCAGGAATTATTTGAGCAAAAGCTTCTTTTTTGTAGTAGTTACTATCAAATCTTCTATCCGACATTGTTGAAACGAAACTTGGAATGTCTGCCTTTTCGGTTGTTTTAAATACTTCAAAGGTTTTAAATACTGTATCGTTTATTTGTTTAATATCTTCTGGGGAAGGAGTTATAGGGAATTTCACAAATTCAACATCACGTAGCTCTTCATTTAGTTTAAATTCGTTCTTGTGTTTTTGATAATATTCTTTGTAGTCTTTTTCTTCTATCTTAACATTATTATCTGCTATTGAAGAAAATGGCAATGTTACATAGCGAGAAGAAGTTTTTTGAGAATAAACCTCAGAAAGATGTTTGGCTAATTGCTTAGGCATATACATACCTTTTGATAGTAGTTTTGTATATTTTTCTTGCAGACGAGTTCTCTTTACATATTGTTCAAAATTACGCCAAGATGCTTGTTCTTCAACTGGGAGTTGTTCAAATTGTGCTATGTATTGAGAAACGGCTTGCTTATTATAGTTTCCTGTTGTTGGGTCTGAGAAATTTTGAAGTACTAAGGGGTGTATGAAATCTCCAAAGAACATATCGTTCAGTTCTTCTTTACCTACTCTTAACCCAATGGCTTCATATTGGTTTAAGAGTAATTTTTCACTTAGTAATTCTTGATATGCTTGTTGATGTACTTGATAAGTCTGTTCTGGAGTTAGGTTATCTGTTTGGTATTGTTGCTTCATATTTGTCTCAATTGTTTGAGACATTTGGTAAAATTCATTTTCTGTGATTTCAATTCCATCTATTGTTGCAATATCATTAGGTCTTGAATTGCCGTTACGAGTAAAGATGTCACTAAATATAAATGATAGAATTGCTATGGCAATGATTGCAACTGCCCATCCTGCTCTTTTTCTAATTCTTCCGATAATAGCCATATTGGATTTTATTTATTTTTTATTATTAATTAATGATTTTAAGCGAAAATTCAACTTAATAGCCCGCAAAATTAGGAAGAAAATCAGTATTTGAAAAGTTTTCAGTCAAAAAAATGCAATATTTTGTTATAAATTTGTTGCATAATGGTTGGTTTTGGTATCTTTGCTTCAAATTTTAACAAAACTATTTTATGCTTAAAAGAAGAAAAATTGCATTATTTTTAATTATTTTGTTATCTGTAACAAAATTAAATGCACAGCAAACCGACAATGGATTTGAATTATCCAAGAATCTTGAAACTTTTTCGGCAGTTTATAAGAATTTACATCTTAATTATGTTGATCAAATTAATCCAGGTGATTTGGTAAAAACTGCAATTGATGCTATGTTAGATAAATTAGACCCCTATACAATATATATTCCTGAGGCTGATATAGAGGATGTCAAATTGCAATTAACAGGAAAGTATGGAGGAATTGGTGCAATGATACATCAAAGAGGGGATAGGATATTTATTTCTGAGCCATACGAAGGTTTGCCTGCTGATAAGGCAGGTTTGAAAGCAGGGGATGAGATTTTGGAAATTAACAATCAATCCACCAAAGGTAGGACTTCAAGTGATGTTAGTGAATATTTAAGAGGACAATCTGGTTCAGAAATTACAATCAAAGTGCTAAGAGACGGAAAGGAATTAACGAAAACCTTCCAAAGAAAAGAAATTAACTTGGACAATGTTCCTTATTTTGGATTGGTAGGAGATAGGATTGGATATATAAAGCTAACAGAATTTACAAATAATGCTGCAAAAAATGTTTATGATGCCTTCAAAAAAATGAAGGAAGAAAGCAAAGGATTAAACGGATTGATAATAGATTTAAGAGGAAACGGCGGAGGGTTGCTCTCAGAGGCTGTTGGAATTGTCAATCTCTTTGTTGATAAGGGACAGGTTGTAGTTTCCACTAAGGGAAAGATTGCAGAGAAGAACCAAATCTTTAAAACCAATACATATCCTTATGATACCAAAATTCCTGTTGTTGTTTTGGTGGATAATTTTTCTGCTTCTGCATCAGAAATTGTTGCAGGAAGTCTTCAAGATTTAGATCGTGCAGTTATAGTTGGACAAAGAACATTTGGAAAAGGATTAGTTCAAAATGTAATTCCCCTAACATATAATGCACAAATGAAGGTGACAGTTTCAAAATACTATATTCCAAGCGGACGATGCATACAGGCAATAGACTATTCTCATAGAGATAGTGATGGAAAACCAACAAATGTTCCCGACTCTTTAAAGGTTGCTTTCAAGACAAAGGGAGGAAGAACGGTTTATGACGGCTTTGGAATTGAGCCAGACGTTGTAATAGAACCTCAATATGCAAGTTTAATTGCAATAAGTCTTATAACAAAGTTTATGGCTTTTGATTTTGCAACCCTTTTTGTAAAAGAGCATCCCACTATTGCCCCTGTTGAAGAGTTTGAAATCACTGATGAAATTTACGAAAACTTCATTTCATTTATAAAAGATAAGGATTACTCCTATACAACTATAACAGAAAGACTATTAAATGAAGTAGAGGAGACCTCCAAAAAAGAAAAATATAGTAAGGATATAGCAAGTGAGATAGAGAAATTAAAGGATATAATTCAAAAAGACAAGCAAAACGACCTTATAAAATTTAAAGATGAGATTAAGGAAATTCTATTATCTGAAATTGTTGTTAGATATTACTATCAAAAAGGAAGGATAAAGGCAATGTTAAACCAAGATGATGAGGTTAAAAAAGCAGTAGAAGTTCTATTGGATAAAGAAAAATACAATAAAATATTAGGTAAGTAAAAAAATAAATTTAATTATTATTATGAGAAAAGCTCTATTTACATTTGTGTTTTTAGCATCTTTGTTTTCCTATTCCAACATTTTGGGACAAGAAATGAAGATAAGTAATAAAGAAAACGATGCATTAGATAAAAGAGAAGAGTATTTGAAATTTCTAAAAGCATATATGCCTTTGAGCGATATAGCAGATTATGATGAGGCGTTCTTCTTAAAACAGGTTGATTATGCAATTAAGGCAAGGGATTACTTTTCTTGGGGAAAACAAATCCCTGAGGATATTTTCAAACACTTTGTTTTAGTTTATAGGGTTAATAATGAAAATTTGGATAATGCCCGAGAGGAGTTTTTCAATGAGATAAAAGACAGAATTAAATCCTTATCTATGTATGATGCAGCTTTGGAAGTAAATCATTGGGCACATCAATATGTCAATTACAAAGCATCCGATGGAAGAACATCTTCTGCTCTTGCCACCAAAAGAACCTCCTTTGGACGATGTGGAGAGGAAAGTACCTTTGTTGTAACTGCACTTCGCTCTGTGGGAATCCCTGCAAGGCAATGCTACACTCCACGATGGGCACATACGGATGATAATCATGCTTGGGTAGAGGTTTGGATTGATGGCTTATGGTATTATCTTGGAGCCTGCGAACCAGAACCCCAATTGAATGTTGCGTGGTTTGACGCTCCCGTAAAAAGAGCTATGATGGTTCATACTACTGTATTTGGAAGCGATTATAAGGGAATGGAAGAGATAAATCTTAAAACAGATCTCTATTCTAAGATAAATCTTTTGGGAAACTATACTACAACTAAGAAAATCTATGTAAAGGTAGTTGATAATAAAGATATGCCAGTAGAGGATGCTGATGTGGATTTTGGATTATATAATTACGCCGAATTTTATCCTATTTCAAGAGCTAAAACAGATAAAAATGGTATGGCATCTCTAACAACAGGCTTAGGGGATTTAATGATTTGGGCAAATAAAAGCGAGAATTATGCTTATGGAAAAATAAATTCAAGGCAAAAAGATACCATTTTTCTTACTCTAAAAGAAAATACAAATAAAGAATATGAAGAACTATTAGTCATTGTTCCTCCTTTGCAAAGAGCAATTAAACATTTGGATGAAGAAAAAGTTAAAGAAAATAATAAACGTCTTGTTTTGGAAGATTCAATTCGCAATGCCTATATAGCAACATTTCCAAATGAGGAACAGATTGTAGAGTTTTATAAAAAACTTCCTTTATTTGATTCTTTGGAGGTAAGAAATATAATAAAAAACTCTTGGGGAAATTATAGTGATATTGAAAACTTCTTATTGGAAAACAAGGATGATACTTTGGCTATTGAGATTCTAAAAGTGATATATGAAAAAGATCTTAGAGACACTCCAAAAGAGGTTTTGCAAAGTCATCTTAATATCTTTAAGAAAACAAAACAAAATACTTTATTATCAAAGGATGAAATTGAAAAATACATATTAAATCCAAGGATTCAGCTTGAATTACTCACCTCTTGGAGGGAATATATATATAATAATAGGGTTTCTCTTTTTGGAAAAGGGGATAGTTTCCCAGATGTTAAAGAAATTATTTCTTGGATAGAGAATAATATAAGATTAAATCTTACTGACAACTACTATGGTTGTGCAATATCTCCCAAAGGTGTTATTGAATTAAAAGAAAGTGATAAATTATCAAGAGAAATCCTCTTTGTTGCACTTGCAAGAACTTTCTTCATTGCTTCAAAATATGATTGGGCAACCAAGAAGGCTCAATATTTGGAAAATGGTATTTGGATTGATGCCTTTAAAAGTGATGAAAACGTTTTAGATAATGAATATGCAGCAAAAAATAAAGCCACATTGAATGTCCATAACGATATTTCTAAGAATTTAATTAAGCCTCAATACTACACACACTTTACAATAGCAAGATTTATCAATGGAAAATTCATTACACTTGACTATGAATATGACCCAAAGTTTGATTCCTTCCCAGAAAAACTTCAACTACCTGCGGGATATTATCGTTTGCTTACAGGTAATCGTTCAGAGGATGGATCGGTTTATATAAAAACAAACTATTTCTATTTAAAACCAAATACAACATCCGACATTTTTGTCTCTTTAAGGGAGATTCCAAAAAATGATGTTTCCTTTGGAGAGGTCTCTTTAAAGAAAGAAAAGATAAAATTAATAGATAACAAAAAATATTCCCTTGATAAATTATCCGATAATAAAGGAATGGTTATTGTTTTTATGGAACCACAAAGAGAACCTACTATTCACATTATGGCAGATATTCCATTATTTAAGGAAGAGTTTGATCAATGGGGAGGAAATATTCTTTTTGTTGTACCAGAAAAAAAACTTTCTTCCGATTTTTCTCCAACCAAGTATAAGAATCTTCCAAAAAATTCTCTTTTTGCAATAGATGGTAATGAAAAACTTCTAAAAACATTTTCCAAAGCAACAAATAAGAACTTGGAAAATGACTTTCCTCTAATCCTATTAATAGATAAAAACGGAAAAATTGTATTTCTATCACAAGGATATATAATTGGAATAGGAGAAAAGCTAATAAAGGCAATATACAATATTAATAAGTAGGAATGGATTAAAAAAGAAAATATAAAATGTATAAAAAAATTATTCTTATAGTTGGTATAGTATTCCTTTGTCTTAATTTAGTAAATGCACAACCAATAAAAAGCAAGGTTGAAAGCTATCATGAAAGTTGGAATTATGGTTTTTTGCTCTCTGGAGCATATAATGGAGTAACAAAGGCAGAAAATGCCCAATATAAATTTGGATATAAGGCAGGGTTTATTGCAGAAAAAAGACTTATATACTTCCTATATTTTCAACCTTGTCTCTCTTTTGTAAATCGTAGTTTTTCTTACACAAGACCGTTTGAAGGAAAGTTGGATGTAAATGCGTATATTATAGAAGGAGTTGCTAATATAGCTTTGAAATTTGGCGATCACATTAAAAATCGTGGCTTAATCATCTATATATCTCCTTATATTAGTTATGGCATTGGAGGAAAAACAATAATAGATTCTTTATCTAAAAACAATGAAATTGTAATTAATGGACAAATAGAGGAGAAAACCTTTTCTGATAAAATGTTAAACGCATTTGATATAGGCTTTTTTCTTGGCTTGGGTTATGATATAAATGAGCATTGGGGGCTTTCCTTAGGATATATTGCAGGAATGCAAAGAATAATGAATTATTCTGGAAACCGCTGGAAAGGATTTCAGTTTCAAATAAACTATTTTTTATAGGCTTTTTCTTCATTTTGGTAGAAAATTAAGATATTTGCAAAAAATATAATAAAGAAATGTTATTTGAAGATATTGTTTTTGGACCCATATATAGCAGAAGATTAAATCAATCTTTGGGAATTAATCTTTTACCATCAAAAAAGAAGTTTTGTAATTTCAATTGTCTTTACTGCGAATGCGGCTGGAACGAGGACACAAGTAAGGTTATAGATAGGGTACATAAGAAAGAAGATGTTTTTGAAGCATTAAATAATAAACTAATAGAAATAAATAGAAATAATATTCCTGTTGATTCCATAACCTTTTCAGGAAATGGAGAGCCTACCTTGCACCCAAACTTTGCCGAAATTATAGACTTTGTAATAGAAAAAAGGAATAAGTACATTCCCAATGCAAAAATATCTGTTCTAACAAATGCTACAACTCTTTCCGATAAAGATGTATTTTCAGCCTTAAAAAAGGTGGATAACCCAATTTTAAAATTGGATTCGGCAATTGAAAAGACCTTTTATTTGATTAGTAATGCAAAAAAAGAGGTTGTTGATATGGATGAGCTTATTGAAAACCTAATTTCCTTTGGTTCTTATGGCATAATCCAAACTATTCTTCTAAGAGGAGAGCATAATGGAATAGTATTTGACAATACAACAGATGAAGAATTTAATGCCTATATTGATGTTATTAAAAAGATAAATCCCCGCTTTGTTATGCTATATCCTTTGGATAGGATACCACCTGAGAAAAATTTAGTAAAATTATCCCAAGAAGAAATTGAAATTTTTGCACAAAAGATGCGTTTATTGTCAATAGATGTCAAAACATATTAAATCAGGAAAGGCGAAAAATGACATTGAATGACCTTAAAAATGGTGAAAAAGGTATAATAATAAAGATAAGAGGAAGAGGGGAATTTCTAAAACGTATAACCGAAATGGGCTTTATAAAAGGGCATGTTGTAGAAGCAATAAAGGCAGCTCCTTTTAATGACCCTGTACAATATAAAATCCTTTCTTCTGAACTTTCAATCCGCAGAAGTGATGCAGCATTAATAGATATAATTCCCTACAATAAGGAAGATAGTAACGATTATTCTTTTGGATACGAAGGAGTGATTGATACAAAAAAGGAAGACAAGCCCTTATTAGAGGCAAAGGGTAAGGTTGTAGATATAGTCCTTATTGGAAATCCCAATAGTGGCAAGACCTCACTTTTTAATGCAATTTCAGGTTCAAAGGAAAAGGTCGGCAACTACTCAGGCGTTACTGTGGATGTAAAAAAGACTGTTGTAAAATACAAAGATTATAAATTAAACATAATTGATCTTCCCGGTACATATTCAATTTCTGCTTATACAAGTGAAGAATCCTTTGTTAGGAAATATCTTTTTGAAAATAATTGCGACATAGTAATAAATGTAATTGATGCTTCCAACTTAGAGAGAAACCTATTTTTAACAACACAGCTAATAGATATGGATGTTAAGATGGTTATTGCACTAAATATGTATGACGAATTGCAAGGGAAAAACGATAGTTTTGATTATACTCTCTTTGGTTCAATGATAGGAACGCCCATAGTCCCAACACAGGCAAATAAAAAGAAGAATATAGACAATCTTTTGAAAGAGGCAATTCAAGTATATGAAGGACGCAGTAATATATATCGCCACATTCATATAAACTATGGAGAAGTTATTGAAAGAGCATTGGAGCGTTTGAGTGAAAAAATCGCTAAAAGCAAGAACTATTCTGAAAAATTTGCTGCACGCTATTATGCAATTAGACTATTGGAAAAGGACAAAGAGGTAGAGCAAGAGATAGAAACTTGGATAGATCATCAAGATTTGCACGAAATTGCAGAGAGTTCAATAAAGAAAATAGAGCAAGCATACAACGAAGATAGCGAAACGACAATAACAAATGCAAGATATGGATTTATTATTGGTGCCTTAAAGGAAACTTATAAGAAAACTCATCAAAAGAAAAATAAGACCCTATCGGAGAAAATTGATAGTGTTTTAACCCATCCTCTATTTGGCTATCCAATATTCTTCTTTTTTATTTGGCTAATGTTTTATTGCTCTTTTGCAATTGGCAATTATCCTATGCAATGGATAGAATGGATAGTTGCAAATATAGGAGAAGCAGTTGGTAAAGCACTACCTTCGGGCATATTTTCCGACTTTATATCACAAGGAATAATAGGAGGGGTTGGAGGAGTTATTGTATTTCTACCAAACATCCTAATACTTTTCTTCTTTATATCCATAATGGAGGATACAGGATATATGGCAAGGGCAACCTTTTTAATGGATAAACTAATGCATAAAATAGGATTGCATGGCAAGAGTTTCGTTCCAATGATTGTTGGCTTTGGATGCAATGTTCCAGCCATTATGGCAACGCGTACATTAGAAAATAAGAAAGACAGACTCCTTACTATGCTTATAATTCCCTTTATGTCGTGTAGTGCAAGACTACCTGTTTATATACTATTAATAGGAACTTTTTTCCCAGAGCATCCTGTTCTAATGCTATGTGCCCTATATCTACTTGGGGTTATTCTTGCTATAGTTTTCGCTCTTATATTCAAAAAGACAATAATAAAAACTAAGGATGTGCCCTTTGTTATGGAGCTTCCTCCATATAGGATTCCAACTTTGAAATCCGTACAACTAAACATTGGGATGAAGGCTCAACACTACTTAAAAAAGATGGGAGGAGTTATTTTAATAGCATCTGGTATTATATGGGCGTTAGGCTATTTTCCACAACAGGATTCAAATAAAATACAAGACTCCTACATAGCCTCAATTGGGCATTTTATTGAACCAGTCATTAAACCTCTTGGGTTTGATTGGAAGATAGGGGTCAGTCTTTTGGCAGGGACAGCAGCAAAGGAAGTTGTCATTAGCACAATGGGAGTATTGTATGAAGGCAATGATGAATCCTCTGTTCAATCTTTGGGAGAGAGATTAAAAAATGAAAAATATAGTTATGGGGAAAAAATAGGAAAACCAGTCTTTACAACAGCCGCAGCTCTTAGTCTTTTGGTTTTTGTCCTTGTATATTTTCCTTGTGTTGCCGTATTTTCTTCTGTGTGGAGGGAAAGTGGGAGGTTGTTTTGGGCAGTTTTGCTTGTCACCTACACAACAGCCGTAGCATGGATTCTATCATTTATTGTATATAATTTAGCATTATGTTTCCTTTAAAAAAGAATAAAAAGATAAAACTACTTCTTCTATCTGCCCTAACGGGGCTTTTATTGGCATTTGCTTGGCCTTCTTTTGGCTTTGCACCATTGCTTTTAATTGCATTTGTTCCCCTTCTTATGGTGGAGGATCATATAACTCACTTTCAAAAACAATATTCTCGTTTTGCTGTATTTAAATATTCCTTTTTAGCATTTTTTATTTGGAACATTATTTGCTCATATTGGATATGCTATGCAACACTATTTGGAATTGTAGCTCCAATTTTAAATGCTTTTTTGCAGGCTTTGGTTTTCCAACTATATCATATTGCAAAGAAAAACTTATTCAACAATAGGGGAGGTTTCATTGTCCTTATCTCACTTTGGATTTCTATGGAATATATTCACTATAATTGGGAATTATCTTGGCCATGGATGAGTCTTGGAAACGGATTTGCAAAACGTCCCTTATCAATTCAGTGGTATGAATACACAGGTGTATTTGGAGGAAGTCTTTGGGTTTGGATAACAAATTATTTTTTCTATAAGGCACTTGTAGGAAAACCTATAAGGAATAGTATATTTTTCATCCTTTCAGTTTTGCTTCCAATTGTATTTTCACTTGTAATATACAACAACTATGAAGATGAGGATAACCCTGCTTTGGATGTTGTGGTTTTGCAACCTAATTTGGAGCCATACATTGACTCTTTACAATTGTCCAACAACCAAATTACAGACCTTATAATAGATATGGCAAGAAAGAAAACGGACGATAATACAAGTTTTATCTTAGCTCCAGAAGGGTCATTGGAAGAAAATGTTTGGGAAGACCAACTTAAAGAAAATAAAAATCTTGTTAAACTAAGTCAATTTGTGGGAGAATATAAGAATGCTGTGCTAATTGCAGGACTTTTTTCAAAGAAACTACAAGATGAAACAGAAAAAGATGAGGCATCTCGCCCTGTTAAATACGCCCCTAAGCCATACTACTCTGTATATAATAGTGCAATTAGTATAGGAGAAAATAATTCCTTTGTTTTTTATCATAAAACCAAGTTGGTGCCTGGCGTTGAGCGTTTGCCATTTAAGAAATACATTGGCTTTATATTGGATTTTGCAATAAAATTAGGAAATCTTCCTGTTGGTACATTAGCAATTGACAATAAGCAACCTTTATACTACTCCAAAGATTCCCTAACAAGGGTTGTAACACCTATTTGTTATGAGTCGGTATATGGACAATATGTGGCAAATAAGGTAAGAGAAGGAGCACAACTAATCTTCATTATAACCAACGATTCTTGGTGGAAGGATTCACAAGGACATAAACAACACGCCCTATATGCTGCATTGCGTGCTATTGAAACAAGACGTTACATTGCCCGAAGTGCAAATACGGGAACCTCTTGCTTTTTTAACGCAAAGGGAGAAATGTCCCAACAAACCAAATTCTTTACCCCAGCGGTAATAAAATCTAAATTGGTGCCTCAAAATAGGATAACCTTCTATGTTAAATATGGAGATTACATAGCAAGAATATTTTCTTTTATGGCAATAATTGTAATAATTGCTATGATAATGGAGAAAATATTTAGGACTATAAAAAAGAAAAATCAATAGGGATTTTTTAAAAAAGCATTTTTTTAGCACTTGACTTTCTCAAAATAATATTGTATCTTTGCCTAAACAAAGACCCATTAAGGGCAAATATAAATAAAAATCCCCCAAGTGCATTCTTACTCCTTTTTATTAATATAACATATTAATTATTATGTTATTATGTTTGAATAAATCTTCGTTTTGGAAAATTATTTCTTCGTTTTAGTAAATTATTTCTTCGTTTTATGAGAATAAAACAGCGTTTTAAAAAAATATTTCTTTGTTTTCTTTTTCCAAAAATTAGGTTTTTATTTTTCAGAACGAAAAAAAGAAAAATTTAATTAAAAACATAGTGTATTATATTAAATACTAAGTATTTAATTCTTTAAGAAAATTTTTAATTTTTCTTAAAGAGAAAATATAAATGAAATGTTAAAAAATGTTAAAATTGGGGCAATATTTCAACAATTGTGTTAAATTTTAGTTAAAAATTTCTTTTTGCCTTTTTGCTCTTTAAAGATTTTTTTCCCTAAAAATAATATTCAAAATGTGGAATAAAGATATTTTTTACTACCTTTGTAAATTCATTTTATATATTAAAAAAATATGTCTTTAAAAGATAAGATTGCTCTTGAAGCCTTGCCCAAATGTGTTGCCATAATAATGGATGGTAATGGAAGATGGGCACAACAAAGAGGAGAAGAAAGGGTTTTTGGACATCAAAACGGGGTTGAAAGCGTCCGTGCTGTTACAGAGGCTTCGGCGGAATTGGGTATTGAAAACCTAATTCTTTATGCTTTTTCCACAGAAAATTGGAATCGTCCTACCGAAGAGATAGATGCCCTTATGGAATTGATGTTGCAGGCAATAGAGGATGAGACTCCAACTTTAATGAAGAACAATATACGTTTTGAAACCATAGGTGATATAGAAAAATTGAATAAAAAAAATATTGAAGCAATCATTCGAGTTAAGGAAAAGACCAAAAACAATAGCAGAATGACCCTAATTATAGCCCTAAGCTACTCTTCAAGATGGGAAATTATTGAGGCGACAAAGAAAATTGCAAAAATGGTTAAGGATGATGAAATTTCAATTAATGATATTGATGAAAAACTATTTTCCAATAGCCTTTGCACTGCCCCTTACCCTGATCCAGACTTGCTTATCCGCACCTCTGGGGAGTATCGTCTAAGTAATTTTCTCCTTTTCCAACTTTCCTACTCAGAACTATACTTTACACCAACTCTTTGGCCTGATTTCAGAAAGGAAGACTACTATAAGGCAATTGTAGATTACCAACACAGAGAAAGACGTTTTGGTAAGACAAAAGAACAATTTAATAAGTAAATTTTCTTTTTTATGAAATTATTTACAATAAATTGCGTTAATGAAACATTGTACAAAAATAAATAGAGTATAAATGAAAATATTAAATAACCTTGTCGTTTTTTTACTCCTGTTAAATACAACTTTTATTTCCTATTCTCAGCAAGATACAACAATAAATAATCTTATTGATATAAATTATTATTCTCCCAAGGAATATGAAATAGGAGGTGTTATTGTAAGTGGAGCAAATCATTTGGACCATCCTTCAATTATAAATATTTCTGGTTTGGAAGTGGGGACTAAAATATATATTCCAAGTGATAAAATCACAATGGCTATTGATAAACTTTGGAAGCAGGGCATATTTGACGATATTCAAATCCTTGTAGATAAGGTTCAAGGACGTACAATTTGGCTAAATATTGCACTAAAAGCTAAACCGAGGCTTTCATCCTTTCGTTTTGAAGGAATAAAGGCAAGTGAGGCAGACAAAATTAGAGAAACAATAAAATTAGCCTCAGGAGATATAGTTACTGAAAACCTAAAACTAAACACCATAAATAAGATACGAGATTATTTTATGGATAAGGGCTATTATAATGTTAATGTCCTTTTGCAAGAGACTAAGGATACTACAACTACAAGAAATGATGTAACACTCCTATTTAAAATTACAAAGGGAAAGAAAACTCATATTAAAGACATAGTTATAAAAGGTAGTCGGTCCTTAACAACATGGATTCCTTTTATGGACTCAAAAGATATTGTCCTTTCAAAGATGAAGGATACTAAGAAGTATCATTGGTGGAAGTTTTGGAAGTCTTCGCGTTTTAGCTCAAAGAATTTTGAGGATGATAAGAAGGCTATAATAGAAAAATACAACGAGGAGGGCTATCGTAATGCAAGGATAGTATCCGATAGCGTATATTTAGTAAAGAATAAGAAAGGAAAGCAGGAATTATTCATAGATTTGAATATTGATGAAGGAGATAAGTTTGTATTTAGAAACATAACTTGGGTGGGTAATACAAAATATACTTCTGAGGAATTATCTAAGCGTTTGCGTATAAACAAGGGCGACCCTTACAATAAGGCTCTTTTAGAAAAAAATATCCACTATGACCCAACGGGAATTGATATTTCCGCACTATATCAGGACGATGGATACTTATTTTTCCAAATAATACCTGTTGAAATTAAGGTTGAAAACGATTCAATTGATATAGAGATGAGGGTTTATGAGGGTAAGCAGGCAAGAATAGGCAAGGTGTCTTTGGCAGGTAATACTCGTACTAACGATCATGTAATTATGAGGGAATTGAAAACTCGTCCTGGGGAATTATTCTCTCGTGATAATGTAATACGTTCAATTCGTGAGTTGCAACAATTGCAATATTTTGATCAAGAAAGCCTAACCTACGATATAAAACCTGATATTGAAAATGGATTAGTTAATATTGAATATAAGCTAAAAGAAGTGACCTCCGATAAATTGGAGCTTTCAGGAGGCTGGGGTGCAGGAATGATAATAGGAACTGTCGGTGTTACTTTTTTGAATTTTTCAACCAAAAACTTTTTTGAAAAAGATGCATGGAAGCCATTGCCAAGTGGGGATGGACAACAGCTCTCTGTAAGGGCACAAACCAATGGAACATACTACTATTCTTTGAGTGCATCATTCACCGAACCTTGGCTTGGAGGAAGAAAACCTAATGCTTTGAGTACCTCTGTTTATTATTCATATCAGGATGATGGATATTGGAACAATTCTGGAAGTCCTGAATATTGGTTAAGCATATTTGGAGCATCAGTTTCTTTGGGTAAGCGTTTAAATTGGCCTGATGATTACTTTACTTTTGTACAAGGAATATCATTCCAACAATACAATGTTAAGAACTATACAGCAATTACCGACTTTTCAAATGGTAGATCAAATAATATAAACTATAATCTAACCCTTGCAAGAAACTCTTCTGACTCTCCAATATTCCCAAGATTAGGTTCTGATGTTTCAGTTGCAGGACAATTTACCTTCCCTTACTCATTAGTTAATGGAAAGGACTACTCCACTATTTCAACTCAGGAAAGATATAAATGGTTAGAATACTATAAGGTTAATGTAAGAGCATCTTGGTATTTCAATTTAATAGATGATTTTGTTGTAAGTACAAGAGTGAGATTTGGATTCTTGGGACAATATAATAAGAAGGTAGGTTATTCACCCTTTGAACGATTTTACGTAGGTGGCGATGGATTGCAAGGATGGGCATTAGATGGAAGAGAAATTGTTGCACTAAGAGGTTATACAACGGCGGCATTATCTCCTTCTAATGGAGCAACAGTTTTTGATAAATTTACATTAGACCTTCGCTATCCAATAACTATGAATCCTATGATGTCAATATATGTTCTCACTTTCTTTGAAGCGGGAAACTCTTGGGCTAATTTTGAAGGATTCTCTCCATTTAAGATGTATCGTTCCTTTGGAGTTGGCTTACGTTTATTTATGCCTATGTTTGGACTAATAGGAATAGACTGGGGCTATGGTATAGATCAAGTTCCGGGAAGTCCTTCTTCAGGAGGCTCACAATTCCATTTTTCAATTGGACAATCCATAGATTAGTACGAAAAGAGTAATAAAAGCGTTATTAAAAGAAAAAAAACAATTCTTAAAATGAAAAAGATAATAACATTAACACTTTGTTTAGTTGTATCAACTTTGTCTTTTGCACAAAAGTTTGCCTTAGTTGATACAGAATATATATTAGGAAATATGCCTCAATATAAGCAGGCTCAAAAAGAATTGGACGATTTGTCCATTCAATGGCAAAGAGAGGTGGAGTCAAAATTTCAAATTGTTGATAAGCTATACAAGTCTTTCCAAGCAGAGAGTGTCCTTTTGCCCGAAGATCTTAAAGCAAAAAAGGAAAATGAAATAATTTCTGCGGAAAAAGATGCAAAAGATATGCAAAAGCAACGCTTTGGTAATAATGGAGATTTAGCAAAGAAACGTTCAGAACTTGTAAAACCAATACAGGATAAAATATATAATGCAATTGAAAAGATAGCTCAGGAAAAGAATTATTCAGTTGTATTTGATAAGGCATCAGGAGCTACCATACTCTATGTTGATGTAAAGACCGATATTAGCGATTTGGTTTTGGCGGAATTGGGATATAAGGTTAATAGTGGCAAGAAAAGCAAATAGTTATTATCATTTAAAATAATTATTGTATTTTTGCACACCTTGAAAAAAAGTAAAATGCTTAAAGAAATAGAAAATATAACACAATATAAATAATGAAGAGAACGATTCAACTATTAGTTTTGGTTATTGTTTTATCAATAACAACAAATGTAGTAGCACAAAAAACCATTAAATTGGGACATTTTTCATCCACAGACCTAATTAAGAGGATGCCAGAGGGCGATTCAGCTCAAGCAGAGATGAAAACCTATATGGACGAGTTGCAACAAGAGGCAGAAAGTATGCAAAAGGAATACCAACGTCTTGTAACAGAATATCAGGAAAAGGAAGCACAATTGAGCAATCTTTTAAAGGAAAGCAAGCAAAAAGAAATCCAATCTGTAAGTCAAAGATTTCAAGAATTTCAACAAAATGCTGAGATAGAAATTCAAAAGAAACAAGGAGAGTTGATGACAAAAATAACCGATAAGATAAGAGCTGCTGTTGCAGAAATAGCAAAGGAAAACAAGTATTCCTATATATTTGAAAGCACAGGCATACTTTGGTATGCAGAAGACAGCGAAGATATAACTCCTCTTTTGGTTAAAAAATTAAATTTAAAATAAGCATTTAAATAAAAAGCAAGGGTAGAAAAGAAAAATAAATGATTTATTTTTGCTAATTAATAAAAAATATCTACCTTTGCAAACCGAAAAAGAGCGGATGTGGCGTAATTGGTAGCCGCGATAGACTTAGGATCTATTGTCGAAAGGCGTGGGGGTTCGAGTCCCTTCATCCGCACTTAGGTTTATAAAGGGAGAGAGCCAGAAACATTAATTTGTTTTTGGTTTTTTCTTTTTATGCCCCTATAAATATAGGAAAACAATGAAGTATTAAATAAAAAAAGGACGAAATACCAAAATATTTCGCCCTTACAATGAAAATCAAATATAAAAATATTTATCTATATTTTTTCTATTTAATAATTTGTAGGTTTCTTTATAAGAATTTGACCTACTTACATGGAGCTAATTTAACTGTGAAATGTCTCATTAGAGGAGCTTCCCAAGTAATTTTATACCCGCGATTTATTTCTTCTGCCCTATCTTTAAGATTTTTTAAGGCTACTGCTATAACATCCATGTGATTATTTGTATAAACCCTACGAGGAATAGCTAAACGAAGGAAGTCTAATCCACCAAAACGATTCTCTCTTGTTATAGGGTCCCTATCAGCTAAAAGATAACCTATCTCACATCCACGAATGCCTGCTTCCTTATAAAGTTCCACAGTTAGGGTTTGAGCAGGAAATTCTTCTTTTGGAACATGTGTTAAAATTTTAGGAGCATCTAAGAAAATAGCATGACCTCCGCAAGGACGTTGATAAGGAATTCCATATTCATCTAAACGTTTTGCAAGATATTCTACTTGTTTTATGCGTGTTTCAAGCATATCAAATTCGGTGTTTTCATCCAATCCAACAGCCAAAGCGTTCATATCTCTTCCGTTCATACCACCATAAGTTAGGAAACCTTCCATTACAATACAGAAGTTTTTAGCTCCATCATACCAATCCAACTTATTTGTTGCAATAAAGCCACCCATATTAACGATAGCGTCTTTTTTTGCACTCATAGTCATACCATCGGCATAAGAAAACATTTCTTTTACTATTTCCTTTATAGTTTTATTTTCATATCCCTTTTCTCTTACCTTTATAAAATATGCATTTTCTGCAAAGCGAGCAGAATCTAAAAGAACAGGAACATTATATTTCTTTGATAATTCCCTAACTCCTCTTAGATTTTCCATACTTACAGGTTGCCCACCCGCAGTGTTGTTTGTAATAGTTACTATAATAAAAGGTATTTTTCCTTGATAATCGTTAAGCGCCTTCTCTAATTTTTTTAGATCAACGTTACCTTTGAAAGGTATTTCCAACTGTGTGTCTTGTGCTTCGTCTATTGTGCAATCCAAAGCTAATGCTTTCCTACTTTCAATATGTCCTTTTGTGGTGTCAAAATGAGAATTTCCCGGACAAACACTTCCTTCCTTAACCAGATAAGAAAATAACACGTTCTCTGCTGCTCTACCTTGATGGGTTGGAATAACGTAATCGAAACCTGTTATTTGTTTTATCATATTTTTTAGATTGAAAAAGGAGGATGCTCCTGCATAACTTTCGTCTCCCAACATCATTGCAGCCCATTGTCCTTGCGACATTGAACCTGTTCCTGAATCAGTCAAAAGGTCAATATATACTTTGTCGGCTGAAAGTTGAAAAGTATTGTAATCGGCTTCCTTAATCCATTGTTCTCTTTCTTGGCGAGTGGATTTTCTAATCGGCTCAACCATTTTTATTTTCCATGATTCTGCAAATGGTAATTCCATAATAAATTTTGTTTTTGTGATTAATAAAATATTTAATATAAAAAAGGGATAATAGAGTGGGGGTTATTTGTTACCCAAATATAACAAACTCGTCTCTGTTTTTAATATTTAAAAAAATTATATTACAATTTGTAATTCCTATTTTTTGTCTTTTCATCTAAAAAAATTAAATACAATGCAAAGGTATAAAATTAATAACATACGAACCAAATATTTATTGTAAATAAGTTATTTAATTTGTATTTTTAAATCCAATAATAGAAGTAATAAAACTAAGAAAAATAAAATTTTATTATATTTGCATTTCTCTATGAGTAAAAAAACAAGATACATATTTGATGCAACATCATTGTCTTTTAAGAAAAAGAATTTCACAATTAAAGAAAAGCTAAAGCATGTTTCTTTTGGTGTGGCTTTTGGATTAGTACTTTCTGTTACTATGGTCTTAATTATATACTATTTTATTGACTCTCCTAAGGAAAAAATCTTAAAACGACAGGTTTCAAGTTATGAAAGACAATATAATAGTTTGAATAAGCAGATAGATAATCTATCGGATATGCTAATAGATGTAGAAAATAGGGATAAGGAAGTTTATAGGGTAATCTTTGAAGTAGAACCTACTCAAATAGATTTAGAATATCAAAAACAAAAAGACAAGATTAAAAGAGAAAGACAAAGTTTTAGCGAGTCGGATTTAATTAGTTTAACAAAAGAAAAGATTAATTTACTTGAAAAACGTCTTTTTTCACAAGAGAAATCCCTAAAAGAAATTCTGCAAATTGCAAAGAATAAAAAGGAAAGAATGGTATCTATGCCCGCTATACTACCAATAAGTAAAAATAAAAGCAAGCTCGTTTCGGGGTTTGGTAATCGTTTTCATCCAATATTACAAATAAAACGTATGCATTCAGGTATAGATTTCTCTGCTCCAACAGGCACTGAGGTCTATGCAACAGCAAATGGTCAAATTGAAGACTTCAATATGGCAGGAAGCGGATATGGTTTGGCAATTGTAATTAATCATGGTTTTGGTTATGAAACCCTATATGCTCACCTTTCAAAAATACTTGTAAAACCCGGAGATAAGGTTGTAAGGGGAGATATTATAGGTTTGGTAGGAAGCACAGGACTAACTCAGGCTCCACATCTACATTATGAAGTTCATAAAAATCAAAAACCGGTTAATCCTGTATATTATTTCTTCAACGATCTAACAATTGAAGAATACGAAAAGGTAATTGAAAAGTCCCAAGAAGAGAATCAAAGTTTGTCATAAGATGATAGTAAGGATAGAAAAGAATTCTGGATTTTGCTTTGGTGTTGTTTCTGCAATAAACATTGTGGAAAAGGAATTGGAAAAAACCAATCCCCTTTATTGTTTAGGCGATATTGTACATAATGATATGGAAGTTGAACGCCTAAATAGAAAAGGGCTTAGGGTTATTTCCTTAAAAGAAATGGAAGAATTGAAAGATGTAAAGGTTGTAATACGAGCACATGGTGCTCCTCCATCAACATATTTATTAGCTAAAAAAAATAATATAGAAATAATAGATGCAACATGTCCAATAGTACTACGACTTCAACAAAACGTAAAAAAAGGATTTGAAGAAATTTCTTTGGAGAAAGGGCAGATTGTAATCTATGGTAAGAAAGGACATGCTGAGGTTGTAGGTTTAGTTGGTCAAACTTCCAATAGAGCAATTGTAATAAGCAATGAGGAAGATTTAAATTTAATAGACTATACTAAGCCTATACATATATTTTCTCAAACAACAATGTCAGAAGAGGGCTATAAGACAATTTGTGATAAGATAATTGAAAAGTATAACAAGGTTTTAGAAAAGAAAGATCAAAAAATAATAATTACAAATTCAATATGCAAACAGGTTTCTTCTCGTTCTAAGGAACTAATTGCTTTTTCCAAAGAAGTAGATGTCCTATTATTTGTCTCGGGAAAGAATAGTTCAAATGGAATATACCTATATAATATATGTAAAGACTCCAATGCAAGAACTTTTTTAGTATCTCAAATAAGTGATATAAACAATAATTGGTTTGAAAACGCCAATACAGTTGGAATATGTGGAGCAACAAGTACTCCAATGTGGTTAATGCAACAAATATCTCAAATATGCACCTTAATAAACTAACATTATCTAATTTCAAAAACATTTCTCAGGAAGAATTTTCTTTTTGTAAAAATGTAAATTGTTTCGTTGGAGAAAACGGAGCGGGGAAAACAAATATATTAGATGCAATATACTATCTTTCTTTATGCAAAAGCTATTTCTCAAACATAGATGCAAACAACATAAAGCACGAAAGTGATTTCTTTTCTATACATGGACTATACGATATGGACGAAAATGGAAATATAGAAAAATATTCTTGTGTAGTACAAAGAGGAGTTAAGAAAATTTTTAAATTAGATGATAATCCATATACAAAACTTGCTCAACATATATGTAAGATTCCTTTGGTTATAATAACACCTTCTGATCAAGAATTAATAATTGGACAAAGTTTTATAAGAAGAAAATTCGTAGATATAGTCCTTTCTCAGGCTATTCCTTTGTATGTACAAAATCTAAGCGATTATAATAGGGCTTTACAGCAAAGAAATATTTGTCTAAAAAAATGTAATTCCACTTCCTTATCCGATTTAGAAACTATAAAATTGTTGGATGAACAACTTATATCCTTAGGAAAAGAAGTTCATATTGCAAGAAAGAAATTCATAAACGAGTTTTCCTCCATAGTCCAATACTATTACAACTACATATCTTCTGAAAAAGAACAAGTGAGACTTCAATATCAATCACAGGATTTAGAAAATAATTTCAGAAATCTCCTATTAGAAAGTAGGGAAAGAGACATTTTTCTTGGCTATACCACAATTGGAGTGCATAAAGACGACCTTTTATTAAAGATGAATCAATATGAAGTTAAGAAATATGCCTCACAGGGACAACAAAAGTCTTTTTTGATTGCTCTTAAACTTGCACAATTTGAATATCTTTTCAAGAAAACAAAACTAAAACCCATACTTCTTTTGGACGATATTTTTGATAAATTAGATCTTTCTCGCATAAAACAACTCATGTCTTTGGTTGGGAGTGATCGTTTTGGACAAGTTTTTCTTACCGATACTCAAATAGAGAGAATAAAAGAAATATTCCTAAATCAGGATGTAGAACATAGGATATATAAGATAAGTAATGGGAGGATGGAAATATGATAGATAATGGAAAGAATCCAAATATTAGGGTCAGCTTATATAAAGAAAAGGAATTAAAAGACGTTCTTAAAGATGTAATTTCTTTATACCATATAAATATAAACTTAGATCAAGATGAGATAATTTCTCTTTGGCAGGATATAACAGGTGAAATAGTACAAAAACTCACTAAGACAATATATGTAAATAATAATTGTTTATATGTAGAGGTTTCTTCTTCGGCATTAAAACACGAACTTCTTTTAATTAGAACTTCAATATTAAAACAAATAAAAGAGAAGTTGCCTGAAAGTAAGCTAAAAAATATCTATATAAAGTAGATTTTATTTTAGCCTTTTATAAACAATAACAAAAACAAAACGATGAATTTTAAACCAATTACTCCAAATGATAGAGAAGTTTTTGAAAAGTTCTACAAATATAAAGCAATAAAAAATTGCGAAACTGCCTTTGCAAATCTCTGTGCTTATAGTTTTATATTTAATGGTGAATATACAATTATTGATAACACACTAATTACACGAATACATTATGAATTTAATAAGGAGATTGCTTATCATTGTCCAATAGGAACAGGAGATAGGGTAAAGATCATAGAGGCTATAATTGACAATTCCAAAGAAAAGGGATACAAATTAAGATTTATGGTCGATTGCATGAGCGTTTTCAAGGAATATTTTGCAGATAAATTCATTTTTGAGGATAAAAGAGATTTCTTTGACTATGTTTATCTAAGAGAAAATATGGAAAAGCTATCTGGAAAAAAACTTCAAGCAAAGAGAAATCACGTAAATAAATTCCTAAAAACCTATCCCAACTACAAGTATATAAATATTTCTTCTTACAATGTTAAACGTTGTGTTTCCTTTGCAGAGTTTTGGCTAAATGAACATTTAAAAACAAGTCCTTTACATAAGGAAGAATACCTCAATGAGCTTAAAGTAATAAATTATTTTGCTGATAATTTTGATCAGTTGCAAATCTTCGCAGGAGCAATTGAAGTAGATAATAGGATTATTGCCTTTTCAATGGGGTCAAAAGTCAATAATGAAACCTTCTGTACTCATATAGAAAAGGCAGATAAAAACTATGATGGTGCATACGCTATAATAAATAAGGAATTTTCTCTTTCACTTCCTAAGGAATATAAATACATTAATAGGGAAGAAGACCTTGGGTTGGAAGGATTAAGACAGGCAAAACTATCCTATAATCCCGAACAACTAATTCATAAAACCCTTGCTACAATAATATGAATAGGGAAAGAATAATTGGCATTTGGGCAGAATATTTTCACGACTCCCCTTCCTTTATAGAGGATTACTTAAATACATTCTTGGATAAGGATTCCATAATTCTTAAAATGGATGAAAAAGAGAATGACTTTATATATTTAGGCTTTATAATAAAATACTTTTATAAGTATTACAACAACAAAATTCCTATTGCATACCTAACAGGTCTTATAACAAATATAAAATATAGAAACAAGGGATATTTTTCTTTGTGCTTAAAAGAAATATTTTCCTCTTTGCAAAGGCAGAAATACATTATTTGTTGTCTTATTCCTGCAACCCCACTCTTAGAAGAAACATATAAAAGATATGGATTTTCAACCTGCTTTAATAATGAAAAGGAAAATGAGAACAAAAAAATAATACACCAACAAAAGACCATAGATTTGTACAATAAATTGGGCTATGATATTTCTTCTTTGAAGGCAAACAAAAATGGAATGATTAGAATAGTTGATGCCTTTGAAGTATTGAAACTATATGCAAAAAACAATCCGAATATTGAAAAGACAATAAGGATAATTGATAATAAAATTGAACAAAACAATAAGACATTTCATATTAGCGATGCAAAGGTTGAAATTATTGAAAAAAAATCTTATGAAAATGAAATTTTAATAGGAGAGTTATCAAAAGAGATATTTGATAATAGTTATATGGATAAGATGTTTGATAAATAGGAAAAGAAAAAAAAATAATTAAAATAATAAATAAAATATAGTTGGAATATGATAACACTAATTAAGAATATAAAGGAATTAGTTCAAGTGGAGGAGAATCCAAAGGTTAAGGTTTGTGGAGAAGATATGGGACAAATTCAAACAATATTAGATGCCTTTCTTTTAATTGAGGATGATAGGATAAAAGATTTTGGAAAAATGTCCCTATTGGATAATAATATAAAGATAGATTTGGAAGTTGATGCTAAAAATTCTATGGTCTTTCCTTCATTTTGTGATTCTCACACTCATTTGGTTTATTCTGGTTCTCGGGAAATAGAATATATAGATAAGATAAAGGGACTTTCATACGAAGAAATTGCCAAAAGGGGTGGGGGAATACTAAATTCTGCAAAGAAAATTCAAGAGGCATCAGAAGAAAGTCTTTATGAGGATGCTCAAAAAAGGTTGGATGAGATAATAAAAATGGGAACAGGAGCAGTGGAAATAAAGTCTGGCTATGGACTAAACACTCAAAGTGAATTGAAAATGCTTAGAGTTATTAAAAGATTAAAAGAAAACTCTCCCCTTACAATAAAGGCTAACTTTCTTGGAGCACACGCCCTACCTTTGGAATATAGGGATAAGCCTGATGCTTTTGTGGATATAGTGGTCAATGAAATGATTCCTATGGTTGCAAAAGAAAGTTTGGCGGAATTTATTGATGTATTTTGTGATAAGGGATTTTTCACAACAAAGCAAACAGATAGGATTTTAAAACAGGGAATAAAGTATGGACTAAGACCAAAGATACATGCAAATGAGATGGACCTTTCAGGGGGAGTTCAAATTGCAGTAGAAAATGATGCACTTTCTTGTGATCACTTAGAGTTTATTGGAAAAGATGAGATAGAATGCTTGCTTTCATCCAATACAATGCCAACAATATTACCCGGAGCTGCCTTTTTCCTAAATATGCGTCTTTCTCCTGCAAGAGAGATGATAGCCTCTGGCTTACCTATTGCAATGGCTTCCGATTTTAATCCCGGCTCTTCACCAAGTGGAAATATGCAAATGATAGTCTCTTTTGCGTGTATAAATTATAAAATGACACCACAGGAAGCATTCAATGCAACAACTATAAACTCAGCTTATGCAATGAATTTAAGTAAAACTCATGGCTCTATTGCAAAAGGAAAGATTGCTAACTTCTATATTACAAAACCAATTCCAAATATGGAATATATGCCATACTATTATGGCACAAATAAGGTGGATAGAGTATTCCTTAATGGTAAGGAATACTCTATGTAATTCCTTTATTTTAGAAAGAAAAACTTGCTCCTATCATTCCCATAAATCTTTGTGAAGGATAGTTGTAATAAAATTCATATCTTTGGAATGTGATATTGTTTAATTTTACAAACATAGAAAGCTGTTCGTTGTATCTATATTCACAATTCATACTCAAATCAAAGTGTCCTTTCATATCAATCTTTTCTCCCTTAACGTATGCCTTATTTCCATATTGGAAAGATGGCAATACTGATATTGATAAGTTCTCAATTGGTTTGTATTGTAGGGAAAGTGATGTGTTAAGTGTTGGCATATATGGTGCAAAATCCAACTTTTCATATTGTGGATACATCATATCGTACATAGGAGCTGTAAAATTGGAGTAGGATTGTGCCTCTAAATTAAATCCAACTGAAAATACCTTAATAATATTGTAGTTTATATTAGCCTTAACAAAAAGACGCTCAACATCACCACGAATAACTCCGAAAATATTTTCATATTTTGCTCTTGGATCTGTAATAAAGAAGTAGTGGTTTAGTAGCTTTTGCCAGCCTCCTTCAATGGAAAAAGAGAAGTTTTCTGCAAAAGAGGATTGAACATTTACGAATAACCTTCTAAAATCAGAAGGAGATAGGGCTGCACCTTGACTCATTAGAGGAAGCATAAAAGGATTTTCTGCTACCATTTCAGCCAAAGTGTATCTTGTTCCCACTGCTTCGTATCCGCCTTTGAAAGAAAACTTATTATCTAAGAAAGGAAATGATACTAATATTGTAGGAAAATACTTATTTACAGTAGTCTTTTCTTCTGATTTTGGATAGTCTCCCATCTCCAAAGCTATTGCAAAGGAAAGGTGAAAATGAAATTTTTGAATATCAAAATCAACCATTGGCATAATATTTAATAGTCCTGAATGATTTACAAAGTTCTGAGAGATTTGTCCAGCTGAGAAAAAAGGAGCTTCATTAGCCAAAAGAGGAGCAAAATCATAAGTATTGTTGAATTGGGAATAGGCAAGCATTAAACCAAGGTCTTGTCTTGTGTCTTCTATAACGTGGATTGGCTTCTTTGCTTCTATAAATCCCCTAACTAAAAACTCACCACTACCCCAAGTATTTGATGTATTTTCAAAGCCAACATCGCCAATAAAGTTTATCGGATCTCCACCTTTAAAGCTGCTTGCAAAGAATGCCTTTGCTCCAAAAGTGTTCCATATTGTTCTATAATCTTTATCTTCCAATTTAGGTTCAGTATTATCAAAACCATAAAAATAATTTATGGAATTATTATAATATGCCTTTGCATCAATAATAAACTTTTCCCAAATCTTCTTAGCGAAAACATCTATTGAATTGTTGGCAAAGTGACTCTTTGCCCTATCATTTATTGACCAATGAGAAGAATAGTGTCTTGCATTTATTGAATATAGAAAACTGCGATCCCTACCTTGGGAATACGATCCCTCAAAATAAGGAGTCAAATACGTTCCTATACCCCCTTTAATGTTGCCATTATAGATATGCTCTATTGGTTCTCCTTTTACCTTTGCAGGTTTTATCTCTTCTGCTTTTGGAGAAATGACATATAATTTGTCTATAACTTCATACTTAAATGAAGGTGTAGCAAAATTAGTATCAAATATACTTGGGTTTTCTGAAATCTTAGTAGCTTCACTCACTGTTGGGTCAAACTGAGCTGAGATAATAATACTTTCATTTAATTCTTTTCTTTCTTGCTTATCAACGAAATCTTTTACTTTTTCATCTTGTGCTAAAAGACTTGTGCCTAAAAGTTGCACCAAAAGGAAGAAAATTGTAATCTTTTTTGTTCTCATATTACTTTTATTACTTTTATTTATTAATATTTTTATGTTTTTTCTTTTTTCACTATTGCAAAATAACTTCATCAACCTCGTTTTTCTTTTCCTCTGCCTTTATTTGCAATTCTTCTTTTTCTCTATTTTCTTTTTCTTCTATTTCTTCTATTTTCTTTTTTGCTATATCTACAATTTGTGCATTGTCGTAATTATCAACTATACTTTGGAAAGTTTGTTTTGCAATCATATTCTTATTCTTTGCAACATAGATATCTCCCAACAATATTAAATCTTTTGCTAAGAAATATTCACTTGTTGGGTTTGAAGAGTAGGAAAGGATTAATTTTTCTGCCTCATCCAACCTATTTTCATCAAAAGTCTTCTTTGCAAAAACATAACTTGCTTCTCCAGAATACTCACCATTTTTTGATTGTTTTAGCTTTTCAAAACCTATAATTGCATTTTCAATATCCCCCTTTTCATAGTAGCTTTTTGCCATAAGATAATTTGCCTCGTCAATTAGTGCTTGGGAATTTTTACTTAAAGAAAGCACCTTTTGAGAAAACAATATACAAGAGTCAAAGTTCTTTAAATTAAATTCCGAGCGCATTATTCCAATTAAAGATGAAGACTTGTGAGCATTTATATCAGTTTGATTTTCTAATAACCTATATAATTTGTTAGCCTGAGTAAAGTTTTCCATTTCATAACTTATATTTGCAGCATTTAAAAGAGACTTTTCAGTAAATGGATTCTTAGCAGAGGAGCATACAAAAAGATAGGAGTAAAGAGCACTATCTTTTTTCTCTTCCTTCATAAAGCAATCTGCTAAATAGTAATGAGCATTTATGGAGAAAAATCCCAAAGGAAACTTTTCTAAATATTCTTCCAAAGACACCTTTGCTTGTGATAATTGATTGTTCATATAGAAATTCTCTGCCACTTCATAACTTACCGAGTCCTCTTCATTAACTGTAAAGTCAGCATTTGGAACAGTTTTAACATAATTATAATATTCCGATACCTTGTTTTGATTAGCATATATGGTACGAATACTCTTTAATCCACTTTGAGATTCCTCTGTTGCAGGATAAGTCCTTACTAACTTATCAAGAGTTCTTAAAGCTAAATCATCCTTTCCTTCTTTATAGTAAAGCATACCTATCTTACTTATGGCACTTTTTGCGTGAATTGATTGAGGATATTTTTCAACAACTTGCTTATATGTTTGAAGTGCTTTATCGTTTTGCTCCAATACAAGATAGCTATTAGCCAATTCAAAAAGCATACTTGCCCTATAAGGACTATTTTCAAAATCTTTTAAGCCCTCTAACAATAATCTTGCCTTTTCATTTATGCGAGATAGTAATCCACAACAAAGAGCCTTTTGATAAAGAGCATAATCCACATCAATCAAATTAGTTTTTATGACAATATCATACTCCTTTTCAGCAAAGGAAAACTTCTTTTCCATAAAATAACAATCAGCAATCCTATTATGAGCATCTGAAATAACTTGTGGATGTTCTCCACTACTTTGTGAAAGAAACTTATTAAAATATTCTATTGCCTTATCATATTTTTTCTGCTTAAAGTAATTGTATGCCAAAGAGTAGTTTGCCTTAGAATAATATACACTCTTATTTGCATCCTTTGTTTTAAAGAAGGAATTAAGCTCCCTTATAGCCCCTTCATAATTTCCCAATCTATATAGGGATTCTCCTCTTAGAAAATAAGCTCCTGCACTTAAAGTATTGTTTATTGGATTCTTTAAACTCTTATTAAAAAGTTGTATTGCCTCCTTATAGTTTCCTTCATTAAAAAGCTCAATACCCCTATTTAGGGTCACTCTTTGATAAGCCTCATTTATGGCACTACTCCTATTGGGTAATTCTTCTATAAGTTTAATTGCATTAGCGTAGTTTTTACTTGCTCCATAAAGCTGTGCCAAATATTCTTTTACCTCATTTATATTCTTTGATTGAGGATAAGAATCATAATAAAGTTGAAAACTTTTTAGGGTCTCATTAAATGGATTTGGTAATTCGTAGGAAAGTTTTGCATAATTAAGCAAAGCATCCTCCTTAATTTGTGCATCAAAATCCAAGTTATATGCCTCATAAAATGATGAACGAGAAGAGTGTTTGTCTCCTGTTTTTAAGTAGCAATAAGCCAAATTATATAGGGCATTTTGAGATAGGGAATCATTATTTGAACTTGCTTTTAATAGGTAGGGAATAGCCCTATCGTAATTATTTGTTTTTGAAAGGCAATAGCCAAAAAGATAGTTGTCCTCTAAGGAAGCCGCCTCATTATCCTTAACACTTTTTTCCAAATATTCAATAGCCTCATCATATCTTTGCAAATTGCAATAAGCCTCTCCTAACATCCTATTAACTTGTGAAGAACGTTTGGAATTGGAATATTGAGATAGTTCCCTTGATTGCTTAACTAATTCCTTGTAATTGCCCTCTAAATAATAGATTTGTGCAATATAATAAGGTACAATGCCCTTAAAATTCTTATCATTCTTTAAAAGTTTAAACTCTTTTAGAGCATAGTCATAATTTTTTTCAGTATATAGGATATGGGCATAGTAATATGTTGAAGGGGAATAGTACTTATTTTTTGTTGTTTTAACCTCTTCAAATAGGGTTTTTGCCTCCTCAAAGGCATTATCTTGAAAATAGCAGTAGGCAAGTTTATAATTAAATTCGTTTTGTTGGTCTATGGTTAATTTATTTATATCAATTGTGTTGTATGTTTGAATGGCTTTTTGAAATTCTCCCTTTTTTTGGTAAAGGTTTGCAAGAGTAAAGACAGCCTCTAACTTTCTTACGCTATGTGGAAATAGGAAAAGAAACTCCTTAATTAAGCCTTCGGCATCATTATTTTCCAACTTATCGGCACATAGAGCCTTATAGAAAAAAGCATCCGATAAATCCAAATCTTGATGAGCCTTTTTTAGGGATATATATGCAGAATATTGTTGATAGGCAGCTGCATATTGTCCATCATTATAATAGGATTGGGCATCTAAAAGGGTTCTTTGAGGCTCTTGAACAACAATTGTTTTTTGTGAAAAGAGACTAAAAGATAATAATTGGCTTATAGAAATAAGCAAAATGAGTTTTCGGTTCATATAAACTATATATAATGTATATTTGAGAACAAAAGTACTAAATTATAACCTAATAAGCATAAAGATTAAAGAAAAATAAATTTTTCCATTGTTTTTTCCTTAAAAAATTGAGATTTTATATCATTTTGCTTGCAATAAAAATACATTATTTTATTACTTTAATAAGATATTTTAACATTTTTAGATGTTTTTCTTTTTGCTTAATAAAAAAATGAGAAGTAAAATATAGAAAATAGTTTTTCTTCGTTTTAATTTACTAAAACGAAGATTTATTTTACTAAAACGAAGAAATAATTTACTAAAACGAAGAAATAATTTTTTAAAACAGCGTTTTATTTTACTAAAACGAAGAAATATTTTAGAAAATTATAAGTATAAATATGTAATTATAAAAACTCATACTTCCGTAAGGACAACTAAAAGTCGGTTGCCGACATTCCGTTAGGACAATTAAAAGTTGGTTGCTGACTTAATAGTTTGTTGTTGGCGTTTTTATTAATGTTAGATTGCCTTTTCTTACTTGGTCGTATCCATCATCATCTTTATAGAAAATAATATATACATACATACCTTCTGGAGCAAGACTTCCGTTTTTCAATTTTCCATTCCAAGCCTTTATAGTATTTGTTGTCTCAAATACTTTTTCTCCCCAGCGATTAAAAATCTGCATATTATAATCATTATTTAAAGAAAATACGGGATAGAAAGAAGAAGATAATCCATTAGAATTTGGCATAAATGAATTTGGAATATAGAGTGCAAAGTCGGGAGCAATACTTACTTTTTCCTTTGCAGTATCTGCACACATTGCATCGTTATATGCAATTAGAATAACATCAAAAGTGTCTTGAACTATGTTAGGATAGAAGTGGGTACCATAAATATCCTCAGAGGAAGTTCCATCTCCAAAGTCCCAATATCTTTTATATCCATTTACGGTTTGATCAGTAAAGGTCATAGATGAATTAATAAAAGTCAATTTTTTTGAAGACAGCAACATTCTTGCTTTTACCAAAGGGTATGCCGTTATCATTATTGAATCGGATGCTTTACAGCCGTAAATATCTGTAATATCAACTTTATATTTTGTAGTAGTGGAAGGAGCAGCCTTAGGTTCTAATACGGAATTATTTTTATAAAGAAGCATATCAGCAGGAGATGAGGACCAAAGTGCAGTAGTTGCATTTGTACAAGTAAGAGTTATTGTGTCGCCTTCACAAATCTTATCCTTATCAGTAGTAATCTTTGTTGTGAGATCTCTAACAAAATATGTTAAGGTGTCAAGAATTTCTCTTCCGCAATTGTCCTCTGCCTTTAAATATATGACTAATTTGTTATTTTGTGAAGTATTATTTGCATTAATTGTTATAACGTTTGAACCACTTGTAGGATTTGTTCCTATTGGATTACCATTAATATCGGTCCAAGAATAGGATGCTACGCCTATAGCATTTAATGCCTCAACTTTTAGGCTATCAATTTTAGGTAATTCACTTCTACAATAGTTTCTATCTTCATAAATAGTATCTAATTTAAACCTTAAAGGCACTTGTGCATATATATTGATAGTGTCACCACCAGTACATTCATTAAAATATTGCGACATAATCATCAAATTCTTTATCTCCCCTTCAATATCATTTTCATTTGATAGGAAATTTATTGTCATTTCTTTTACAGTATCGCCTTGATTAAACTCTATGACACCATTATTATGAGAAAGCTCATAATCTATTCCTGGAACCATATTTCCTGCAAATTGAAATGTGTAGTTATCTCCTGGTGTTGCAGGACGATTTAAAGAAACTCTTGCAATTGCAGAAGAACAATCTCCTTTTACTAAGGTTGTGTCATTAACTCTTTCACCAAAGGTCTGACTTGAAATTGTCCATTCATCAGTTTTAAAAGAATTTGCCCCAAGATAAACAGCAGAAGGTAGGGCACCATCAGAAACATTACATATTGCCATTGTAATTTTATATTTTTTACATGGCATAATATTAACTCTTTGAGTTTCTAATGCTATTGTATATCCACTTAGGTTGTTTACAGTAGAACCCTGATAATATTGTGAATTTGACAAATCACAATTAGGATTAGTAGTACTTCCATATGTGCCGACACTTCCTGGATTTACAGTATTTATTGTTATATATGTTGGATTATTTGGGTCATCTACATCACTGCCTGGAACAATTGCAATATTTCTATTTTGATAACGAAGACCATCTGGTACATCTATAACAAGAGTATTGTCTTCTTCAAAAGGACCAGAAATGAAAAAACCAAAGGCATCGTTATATGAAGAACATACATACGTTGGATATTCATCAGATGCAAAAACATATTTAAATGAAACCTCTTCTCCTTGTGTTGTAAAATCCATAGTTAAACAACCAATATCATTTAAAGGATCGGTAATATTCATAGATTGTAACATTAAATAAAGAGGAGTTGCTCCAACTGCTTCATAACTATTACTTGCAGGAGAAGAATATGTACTACCACTTGCTGTTTGTGCCGCCAATTGAATACTTCCTGTTGCAATAACTAAACCTGAATCTAATCTAATATTATCTCCTGTCGTATCTGCATTTGTAAATGTTCCAAATTGATTTGAATTTAAAGTAAGACTGCCATTAAATCTTACATTTGAAACTTCAATACCTCCACCAAGAAAATAATCACGTATTATTGTTGCAACGCTATCTCCCTGATGAGAATTACAGATTACCTGTGTGAAGGATGCAAAAGGTAGAATTAAAATAAGTAAAAAGAATATCTTTTTCATATCTATTTAGATTTATAATTTTCTTTATTAAATTTTCATTTATATATATGTAAAAACACAAAAAAAAGTATTTTGTTTATCTTTTAAAGTAATTTTATTCTTTTTTAAGGCAGATTTATATAAATACTTTGCCCATTACTATCATAAAAAGCCAAGTTGGAACAAGTATTTTGACTTAAATTTCCAAAAGAAACTATACTCGTTTTTTGATAAGATGTGTTTTTATTTATATTGTAAATTGCAAAATTGCCGTTTTTAATCCAAGGACAATAGCGATAGAAAGAAAAATACGCTAACCCCTCTTCTTCGCCTTTTAGATTTCTTACCTCAAAGTCCCAATAATTATCCTTAAAATCAAAAGATGTCCCTCCACTATTAAGAGTGTTGTATGTTATATCGTCATAATAATCCAAAGTATTAAAGCCTTCAACAAAAAATACATTTCTTTGAGAAGATAAAGTAATTTCTCCCAAAGTGGTTTCCATCTTTGCAGAATCCAAAACTATACTTTGTGTTGGTAATTTCTCATTATTAAACTCCGAAGTTAGCCCTTTATTTCTTATTGTCATTGAAAAATTACAGCCAATCTGAGAAATGAAATATTCATTCTCTGTTTCAGAGGAAGAAATTGGTAAATGGCTTGCCATATAATAATCAATTACATCTACATCTATTTGAGATAGGGAATCCTTCCAAGAAGATGAAACCTCAGATACAATTTTTCCTTTTCTAAATCTTTGATCAAAGCATTCAATAGTGTCTTCTCCAAAGTCTATTGTTAGAATTAATGGATATTCATTTGAGCTTTGGGGAAAAAGTTTTTCTTTTTTTATTATTGGATAACCATTAGTTGTTGTATTTAAAATAATATTTTCTTCATCCAAAGCCAAAAGAACAAGGTGATAAATATTTGTTATAGCCATCTCAGAAGAAGAAACTCCCTCTTCAATACTATATATACCATTTGAAGAATAAGTCCCATCAGGATTATAAACTCCTTTTTCTTCTTTGCATGAAAAACAACAAAGAATTAATGTTAGAATAGTAGGTATAATAAGTAATTGTTTCATATTATAAAAACAAATTTCAATTAAAAATCACCTGCAAATATAATTATTTTATTCAATAATTTGGTAGTTATAATATTTTTTTAGAATTTTGCAGCCCAATTTCAAATAGTAATAAGTAAAAAATAAAACCTAATAAGCAATGTCGAGGATTTGTGAAATAACAGGAAAGAAAGTAATGTCGGGACATAAGGTTTCGCACTCAAACATTAAAACCAAGAGAAAGTTTTATCCAAACCTTCAAATGAAGAAAATCTTTATTCCAGAGGAGAATTGTTGGATAACATTAAAGGTAACGCCAAAGGGAATGAGAACTATAACCAAGAAAGGTATAATGGCGTGCTTGGATAACTCAATTAAAAAAGGATTAATTAAGTTATAAATATTATAATTTATATTTATTTTAGATGCTGTCTTTGTTTTTTTAGACAAAGACAGCTTCTTTTATTTATAAAACACCAATCCTAAGAAATAAAATCAATGCTTTTCTCTCATATTATAAGCAGTAGAGTTGAATATGTGCAAACAGATAAGATGCAAGTTATGCACAATAGTCAATATTTCCTATATTTTGAAAAAGGACGTACTGAAACGATGAGGCAATTGGCTATTTCCTATAAAGAAATTGAAGAAAAAGGAATAATTATGCCTCTAATAGAACAACATTGTAAGTATATATTACCTGCATACTATGATGATGTTCTTTTAATAGAAACAATAATAGATGAAATTCCTTATTCAAAATTTTCCTTTCAATATAACATTTACAGAGAAGAAAAAGGTGGAGAAAGAACGCTAATTTCCACTGGGTGGAATACTCTTGCCTTTGTTAGCAAATCAAATAACAAACCTGTGCGTTGTCCAATGTGGATTTTAGAATTATTAAATAAAAAATTAGGTACTAAATAATAAAGTTGTATATTTGCAACCTTAAAAAATAAATAAAATAATTTACAAACTTAAAAGAAAGAGGTATTTATTATGATTATCGTCCCTATTAAAGAAGGAGAGAATATTGAAAAAGCTCTCAAAAAATTAAAAAGAAAATTTGAGAAAATGGGTACTGTAAAAGAACTCAGAAGAAGAAAACAATTTACTAAACCTTCTGTAATAGCAAGAGAACGCAGATTAAAGGCTATATACGTACAAAAATTACGTCAAGAGGCTTTGGATAATTAATCCTTTGCGTAATCATAAAAAAGGAAAAGTATGGGTCAATTGAGACTTATACTTTTTTTTATTTGTATTTTTGGAGCGTGAAATTAGAAGATTTTATTACTTATCTACGCTCCGAAAGACGATATTCCAACTATACAATAGTAGGATATAGAACAGATATAACACAATTCTACTCTTTTTTGAAGGAAACCTTTGGAGATATTGCAGAGGATGAAATCAAAGACTCTATGATAAGAAGTTGGATAGTTCAACTCTCAAAAAATAATATAAAACCTGCATCAATAAACAGAAAAATCGCCTCTTTAAGTACGTATTTTCACTTTCTTTTACGCACAAAACAAATCTCTAAAAACCCCATTCTAAGAATACATTCTCTTAAAAAACCAAAACGAAATCCTGTATTTATAATGGAAAAAGATATGAGAAAGATAATAGACTCCTTAAATGAGGATGACTTTTTCTCAAGGCAAGAAAAATTGATAATAGAACTACTATATGCAACAGGAATTAGAAAGGCTGAAATCCTAAATATTAAAGAAAATGATTTTAACTTTGAAAAACAAAATGTAAGAATATTTGGTAAGAGAAGAAAAGAAAGATTAATTCCCTTAGGAGAAGATATTATTGAACTAATAAAAAGGCATATATCAGAAAAAAGAAAACTTGAAATAGGAGAAACAAAACTTTTAGTAAATAATAAGTTTTTTCCTCTTTCAATATACGAATTAGACAAAATTGTAAGGAAGTTTCTCTCAATGGCAAATGTAGAAAAAAAGTCCCCACACGTAATTCGGCACAGCTTTGCTACGCATCTGTTGAATGAAGGAGCAGATATAATGGATATAAAAGAACTTTTGGGACACTCATCATTAGATGCAACACAAATTTATGCACATAATACTATTGAGAGACTAAAAAGCGTTTATAAGAAAACCCACCCTAAGGGTGAGGATTAATAATAAATAATTTATAATTTTAAAAAATAGGAGGTAAGAAAATGAATATTTCCATCAATGCAGTAAAGTTTCGTCTTGCTGAAAAATTAGAAGATTTCATAAATGAAAAGGTTTCAAAGTTGGATAAGTTAATTCCCGATGCTATAGGTGCAGAAATTACACTTAAAGTTTCAAAGCCTGCAACGGAAAACAATAAGGTGGTTGATATAAAGCTCCTAATAAAGGGAGATGATTTGTTTGCCTCCAAACAAGGAGACTCTTTTGAACAATGCCTCTTAGAGTGCATAGATGCAATTAAGGTTCAAATAGCAAAAATTAAAGAAAAGAAATAAGAAAATTTTTCCTTAGTCAAAACGAATGCTGACTATTGGCTCTATCCTACTTATACTTTTTGCAGGTATTAATAGAGCCAATAGGCATATTATAATAGTTGCTAAATTCACAATTAAGATTTGTATAAAAGAAATCTCAATTGGCACAGAGGTTAGAAAGTAACTACTTTCATTAAGTCTTATTATATGAAAATTTTTCTGCAAATAGCATAAGGCTAAAGCCAAAACATTTCCATATAACAAACCTTTTAACACAATATATGCTGCATTAAACATAAATATCTTTATGATATTCCTATTTTTTATGCCAATACTTTTTAATATCCCTATATTTGAGGTCTGTTCAAATATTATAATCAAAAGAGTAGATACCATTGTGACAATACAAACTAAGGTTAGAATTGTCAAAATCACCATAACATTACTATCCAAAAGAGAAAGCCAAGAAAAAAGACTTGGTTCAATTTGGTCAATTCTTTGAATTGTTTTATCCTCATCCAAAATAGAGTATATTCCATTGGCAGTTTTTTCCAACAAAGAAAAGTCTTTTAGCTTAATTTCATAGCCCGAAAACTCATCACTTGACCAATTGTTGAGCTTTTGTAAAATGTCAATATCGCATATTGCAAATTTCTCATCATAAGAAGCAAGACCTGTTTGATAAATACCAACAATATCAAAAACCCTAACCTTATAGGAGTTTTCCCTAATGAAGTATATTCTTAGCTTATCACCTAAATTAAGGCTTAACTTATTTGCAATAAAACTTGAAATAATAATTTCATTATGCTTTTTTAAGGTATTTATAAAACGTCCCTCTACAATATAGTTGTGAAAAAAAGATGAATCGTATTGGTTATCCACTGCCTTTAACACAATTCCTTTAACATCACTACTTGTTTTAATGATTCCGCCCTGCAAAATGAAGGGATTAATTGTTTTAATGTTTTTTAATGAGGCAATCTCTCTTTGATTTTCTTTTGATAATGTTATAGGAAAATTATTATTTACATTATCTGAGGCAAAGGAAAGTATTTGAATGTGGGAGGAAAATCCACTTATCTTTTCCTTAATCCCATCTTGGAAACCTTGCAATACAGAAATAGAAACAACCATTGTGGCAATTGCCAAAGCAATACTTATAATTGCAATTATAATAATTGGACGAGAAAGTCTTTTTCCTCTTTCCCTACTTAATCTCCTTGCAATAAAAAGTTCTAAATTCATAATGCAAAGGTATTAAAAAAAGATTAACACAAAAAAGAGCATTAAGTAATATCCTAAAAAAGGATAATGATATTTTGATAATTGTTCTGTTTTTACAAGTCTTAGGAAAATAATTTGAAATTATTAAATAATAATTAATAAGTACTTATATTCTTAGTCTATCATAAATAAAAAATATTTAACATTTTTTCCTTCAAATGTTAAATTCAAAATTTCAAAACTGAAATTCCCCATTTGCATTTATCAAATCTTTTTTATATCTTTGCCCAAAACAAAGTTTCTTCTTAGGGCAATAAAGTTCTAATATTTCCAAATTTCATTTTCCTTTATATTTTCAAAATAATCATCTAATTATTAGTATATTATCTTTTAATAAATCTTCGTTTTAGAAAATTATTTCTTCGTTTTAGTAGAATAAAACAGCGTTTTATTTAAATATTTCTTCGTTTTTTTTCTGAAAAAATAAGGTTTTGAGTTTTTTAATTAAAAATTGAGGAAAACATATTAAAATTTATTTGGATTATGTTGATAATTAATAATTTGAAAAGCTGAAATTCCGTTAGGAAAAATAAAGGTCGGTTGCCGACAATTTTTGAATGAAATGTTAAAAAATGTTAAATTTTGGCGAAAAAATTTACTAAAGTGTTAAAAAAGGGGTCAAAAAAGGGGGATGAAATGTTAAAAAAATTGAATAATTTATGTTTTTGTTTAATGTAATTCAAAAGATGGTAGGTGTGCAAAGAAAGGAGGGAGGAAGGTTTCTTAGTTTTTCTTATTATTGTTAAGAATTTGAAAATAAAAGAGAATTATATGTTTTTTCTAAGAGTAAAATTTTTTTAAGCCTTTATTGGATATATTTTTGTACTTTTGCAACTTATTTTCATTTAGTACTAACATAAGACTAATCATCTATGAAAAAATTAGCTGTTATAGCCTTTGGGGGCAATGCTCTTTTAAGAACAGGACAAAAAGGAACGTATCAAGAGCAGATAAAGAATGTTATTCAAACTTGTGATAGTTTATCCAACCTATTAAAACAAGATTATAATTTGGTAATTGGTCATGGTAATGGACCACAGGTAGGAAATGTTCTATTGCAACACGAGGCTGGAAAGAAAAAATTTGACATTGAGGCAATGCCTATGGACTTTTGCGTTGCTGAAACACAAGGTTCTATAGGTTATTTAATAGAACAAGGATTTAGAAATGTCTTTATAAAGGAAAAAATAGACAGAAATGTTGTTTGCCTTCTAACACAGGTGGTGGTAGATAAAAATGATCCTGCCTTTGAAAAGCCAACTAAGCCGGTTGGACCCTACTATAAGAAAGAGGAAGCTGAGGCATATAGTGAAAAAACTGGGGCAATATTTGCTCCCGATCCAAAAGGTAATGGTTATAGAAAAGTAGTTGCTTCTCCAAAACCTCAAAAGGTGACAAATATAGACTTAGTTAAGCAATTGGCATTAGAGGGAAATGTGGTTATAACTGTTGGAGGCGGAGGAATACCTGTTGTTTATAATGATGGAATATCAGGAGTTGAGGCTGTAATTGATAAGGATTTGGCTTCTGCTCTTACAGCAGTGGAGATAGGAGCTGACGAATTTTATATCCTAACTGATGTTCCAAAGGTATATATCAACTTCCGTGCTCCGGGCGAATTGGCTTTGGATGTAATACATGTAAAAGAGGCAGAGGAATATCTTAAAGCTGGACACTTTGCAGAAGGTTCTATGGCTCCAAAAATCAGGGCAGCACTTCATTTTGTTAAAAACGGAGGTAAGGAGTGTATAATAACGGAGGCTGGACAATTGGGTAACGATAAGTGTGGTACAAGAATTGTTTGGTAAAAAGATATGCTATTAGGAGCAGGAAAGAATATAGTAGATAAATTTCTAATATCCATCGTTGCATTAGGGCTGACCTTAGTTGATACTTACAACTATTTTCACACAGATCTTGCATTAAAGATTCAGGATATATTAGGAATGGTTCTATTTTTCTCATATCTCCTTGTGGTTTATTACAAATTTTGCAAAAATACCATACATCCCATATCGCTTTTTGTTTGTTGCTTCTTTGGAATTGTTTTTTATTTGGGTATATACATACTTCAAAATTTCAAAACACAAGCATTGCTACTAACAGGTCTTGCTTGTTTGGTTATGGGAGCTTTATCGGGGATGATTTTTGTAATGTTTAAAAATAAAAGTGTAAGAGTAATCTCTATATTAATAAGTGTTATCTATGCTTTTTTTCATTGTATATTTATATATGACTATGTAAAGGAGATTACACATAAGTTATAGAGAAACATATTTAGATTTTAAAGATAGAAATAAAAAATATTAAACTAAAAAAAATAAGAAAAATGGCATTCAATCTTAAAAACAGAAGTTTTTTAAAATTATTAGACTTCACACCAAAGGAGATTCAATATTTATTAGATTTGGCTCGCGATCTAAAAAGAGCGAAATATGCGGGCGTAGAGCAACAACGCTTAAAGGGAAAGAACATTGTTCTTCTTTTTGAAAAGGATTCTACTCGTACTCGTTGTGCTTTTGAAGTTGGAGCTTTGGATCAAGGAGCACACGTTACTTATTTAGGACCTTCTGGATCGCAGATGGGAAAGAAGGAATCAATGAAAGATACTGCAAGAGTCTTAGGTAGGATGTACGATGGTATAGAATATAGGGGTTACGAACAAAAAACTGTTGAAGCATTAGCAGAATTTTCAGGTGTCCCTGTTTGGAATGGACTAACTAATGAGTTTCATCCAACACAAATTTTGGCGGATTTCTTAACAATGAGTGAGCATGTTGATAAACCCCTAAGCAAGGTTTCTTTTTGCTATTTAGGAGATGCACGCAACAATATGGGCAATTCCCTAATGGTAGGTGCTGCAAAAATGGGTATGGATTTTAGAGCTGCTGCTCCAAAGACTTGTCAGCCTGATGAGGCTTTGGTAAAACAATGCGAAGAAATTGCAAAGCAAACAGGAGGAAAAATAACAATAACAGACAATGTTGAAGATGCAGTAAAGGGAGTTGATTTCCTATACACCGATGTTTGGGTTTCAATGGGAGAACCAGAAGAGGTATGGGCAGAAAGAATTAAACTTCTTCGTCCATATCAAGTAAATATGGATGTGGTTAGAAAAACTGGAAATCCAAATGTAAAATTCCTTCATTGTCTTCCTGCTTTCCACAACTTGGAAACCTCAGTTGGAAGGGACATATACAATAAATATGGTTTAGATGCTATGGAAGTAACCGAAGATGTCTTTGAAAGCAAGATGTCAATAGTCTTTGATGAGGCAGAAAATCGTCTTCATACAATTAAGGCTGTTATGGTTGCAACATTGGGAAATTAGAAAAAAGAAAATATTTCATAGTTACATATTAGGGGATAAGCCTTTTGCTTATCCCCTTTTTTGTATCTTTGCACTTGAAAAAGAAGAAAATTCATGGAAAAAAGAACAGAACTTGAAGAATTGGGCGAATTTGGACTAATAGAAAGGCTAACTTCAAAAATAAAACTAAATAATCCTTCCACAATATTGGGAGTTGGAGATGATGCAGCCCTACTTAACTATAAGGATAAGCTCGTTGTAGTTTCCACAGATGCCTTAGTTGAGGGAATACATTTTGATTTAACCTATACACCTTTGAAACATTTGGGCTATAAATGTTGTATTGTGAATTTTTCTGATATATTCGCCATGAATGCATTCCCAAAACAAATCACCATAACCATATCTGCAAGCAATCGTTTCTCAGTTGAGGCAATTGAAGAGCTTTATAGCGGAATATATTTAGCTTGTCAAGAGTATGGAGTTGATATTATAGGGGGAGACACTACTTCATCTACATCAGGATTATTTATATCTATAAGTGTAATTGGAGAAGTTGAAAGTGATAAGGTGGTGAAACGATCAGGTGCAAAGCAGCATAACCTAATATGTTTATCAGGAGATATAGGAGCAGCTTATGCAGGTCTTTTGGTACTTGAAAGAGAAAAGGCGACCTTTAAGGCAAATCCCAATTTCCAACCCGACTTTTCGTCCTACGAATACGTATTAGAAAGGCAATTAAAGCCTAAGGCACAAAAAGAAATTATCTCTTGGCTTAATAAAAACAATATATTACCAACATCAATGATTGATCTTTCCGATGGTTTAGCCTCAGAAATTCTTCATATATGTAGGAAATCGGATGTTGGATGTGAGATTTACTTGGAAAAACTTCCAATAGATTATCAAACCAATCGTACTTTTGAAGAGATGAAAATTAATCCTGATGTTGGTGCATTAAACGGAGGAGAGGACTATGAGTTGCTTTTCACAATAGATCAAAAGGATTATGAAAAGATAAAAGAGAATAAGGATATTTCAATTATTGGACATATTACCGATAAAACAATGGGAGAAAACCTTATTACCCCACAAAATACAGCTATAACAATAAGAGCACAGGGTTGGAATCATTATAAAAAAGAAGAAAACAAGGATGAATAATATTAAAAACCTACTTTTAGACCTCGGAGGTGTAATCCTAAATGTTGATTATAATAGAACGGTTGAAGAGTTCTACAAATTAAACATTAGAGATTTTGATAAATACTTTACGCAAAAGCAACAAACGGACATTATAAGCTCCTTTGAAGAGGGCAATATCTCAAAGCAAGACTTCTTTTCCTATATAAGAAAGATTGCAAACAACGATTTTCTTACAGAAAAACAAATAGATGATGCTTGGTTTTCTATGTGTTTGGATGTTCCAAATAAGGTTATACATCTTTTAGGAGAGCTAAAACTAAAATACAATCTTTATCTTTTTAGTAATACAAACGAATTACACATATACAAATTAAGGAAAAACATGGAAGAAACCTTCGGTTTTGACATCTTTACTATGCTTTTCAATAAGGTATATTTTTCAAATGAGATTCACAAAAGAAAACCTCACGTTTCTTCTTTTCAATGGGTATTAAACGATGCAGGGATTTTGCCAGAGGAAACCCTATTTATTGAGGATAGTATTCAGCATATAGAAGGAGCAAAACAAGCAGGGCTAAACACATATTGGCTAACTAAGGGAGAAACTCTAAATGATATTTACGATAAAAAGATAATATAGAACCAAAAAAACAAAGAAAGGAAAACCACAAATAAAGAAAAAGAAAGGCAAAACAATGAAAATAAGTATTAGAAGCATCATAAACAAAAAAAATACCATTAAACTACTTAAAAATCCCTACTTTTGGGTCATATTAGGTTTTGTATTGCTAATAATATTTGGACAAAACAATATTATATATCTTCGTCATCTTAAAAAGGAAAAAAGAGATTTAATGGAGAGTAAGCAACACTACATTAGAGAAATCAAACAAGATAGCATAAATACCATTAAATTGCGTACAGATATGGATGCAATAGAGAAATTTGGTAGAGAAAAATACTATATGAAAAGAGATAATGAGGACATATATATAATAAGATAGTCCTAAAAAATGAGAATATAGTTTTTCTAATCCTTAATCAAAAGTATATATTCCCTACCATAACCCTATACTTTCTTATATTAATGAGCCTCCAACCAATTTTTTCCAAATTTAGACGAAACTTCTATTGGAACATTCTTTAAAGGTAGGGCATTTTTCATTTCTTCTTCCACAATTTTCTTAACAATTTTCTTTTCCGGAATATAAACATCAAACACCAACTCATCATGAACCTGCATTATCATCTTGCTTTTTAATCTCTCTTCATAGAAACGATTATAAATATTCACCATTGCCTTTTTAATCATATCAGCACTTGTCCCTTGAATTGGCATATTGACAGCATTTCTTTGAGCAAAATTCCTAAGATTTGCATTCTTTGAGTTAATCTCATAAAGATACCTTCTCCTATTTAGAAGAGTTTTTGCATAGCCTCTTTCTTTGGCAATAGAAATACTTTCTTCTATGAAATTCTTTACTTGTGGATATTGACAGAAATATTCATCTATTAAATCCTGAGCTTCCTTCCTACTTATTGAAAGTTGCTCTGAAAGTCCAAAGGCAGAGATTCCATAAATTATTCCGAAATTTACGCTCTTTGCAAAGCTACGCATCTGAGGCGTTACCTCATTTAATGGAACATTATATATCTTTTGTGCTGTTGCAAGATGAATATCCATTCCCTCATTAAAGGCTTTGCAAAGATGTTCATCTCCACTTAAAGATGCTATTATCCTAAGTTCAATTTGGGAATAGTCACAAGAAAAAAGTATATTATTTTTTTTTGCAATAAAAGCCTTACGTATGTTTTTCCCTTGTTCAGTTCTAATTGGGATATTCTGCAAATTAGGATTTGTTGATGATAATCTACCTGTGGCAGTTATTGTTTGATTATAATTAGTGTGAATAAATCCAGTTATGTCATCTCTCATTTTAGGAAGGGAATCAACATAAGTACTTTTTAATTTCGTAATTGAACGATACTCTAATATCTTTTCCACTATTGGATGACTTGCTTTTAACTTTATAAGAACTTCTTCTGCTGTGGAGAACTGCTTACTTAAAGAGGTTGTTTTCGCATTTTTCGTTATTTGAAGTTTTTTAAAGAGTATATCACCAAGCTGTTTTGGAGAAGAAATATTAAATCTTTCTCCTGCCAAAGAATATATTTCCTCTTCTAAGACCTCTTTTTGCTTTTGCAAATTAGCAGAAAATATTTCCAATTGCTTAACATCTATATTAACACCCGCCCATTCCATATCCAAAAGCACATCAACCAAAGGCATTTCTACCTCTTGGAAAAGATGAATCATTTCATCCTCTATTAGTTTCTTATAAAAGATATCCTTTAATTGAAAAGCCATATCCGCCCTTTCAAGGGAAAAATTCATTAATTCTTCACTATCTTCAATATCCCAACTAAATCCATCCCCTCTTCTATACTTTCTAAATGTGGCATCTTCATCCATGAGTTCGTAATTTAAAAAATTACTTGAAATAAAATCTAAACTATGCCTTGCCTCAGCATCAAGTAGGTAATGTGCAACCATAGTATCAAACATTTTCCCCTTTATTTCTATATAGCGATTTCTAAATATACCTTTTACATGTTTTATATCATGTGCAATTTTTTCAATTTCTTCATCTTCAAAAACCTCTTTTATGGAACTAAAAAACTCTTTTTCTACTCCATAATTTGTAAAAGTAATACAAATTCCATTATTTTTTTCATAACAAAGAGCAATACAAGGGACGATTGAACCAATTTTACTTTTTATATAAGTGAGATTAATACTCACTTTCTTAGTTTTCTTTATTAGAGATATTAATTCTTTAACATCATCCTGCTTTTTAGCTATCCTATAATTACATTTAACCGTTTCAATATTATCTTTTTTTGAAGAAAAAGTAAATAAATCATCACCATTATCTACTACCTCTCCAAAAAGATCTGGTTGAAGATTACTATTTCCCTCTTTTTTCTTTTCATTTTGAAGATTTATATCCTTTTCATTTAATAACCCCATTGAGGAATACTGCAAAAGGAAACGTTTTTCAAAACTTTTAAACTCCAAAAATGAGAATATCTCTTTGCATAATTCTAAATTGGGAGCTTTTAATTCTAATACTTGTTCATCAAAATCAATAGGAACATCCAAAACAATCGTTGCAAGCCTTTTTGAAAGCAAGGCTTTTTCTTTGTTTTCTTCAATAGCTCGTCTTATAGAAGGGCTTTCTATCTTATCGGAATTAGCCAAAATGTCTTCAATAGAGGAGAATTGTTGCATCAATTGCTTTGCTTTCTTCTCTCCAATTGAAGGAACACCGGGAATATTATCAGAGGAATCTCCCCAAAGACCTAAAATGTCAATGACCTGTTTAGGATTTTTTATCTCAAAACGCTCCAACACCTCTTTAACTCCCCAAATCTCTTCCTTGTTTCCCATTCTTGGGAGCTTTAACATAAAGATTGAATCGCTTACAAGCTGTGCATAATCCTTGTCAGGTGTCACCATAAAGGTTAAATATCCTTTTTCTTCTGCCTTTTTTGAAAGAGTTCCTATAATATCATCTGCTTCATAACCCTCCTTTGCAAGGATTGGGATGTTCAAAGCCTTTAATAATTCCATAACATAAGGAACAGATGCAATAATATCTTCGGGAGTTTCCTGACGGTTTGCCTTATAATCCTCATATTCTTCTTCCCTTAGAGTCTTTCCATGCAAATCAAAGGCAACGCCAATAGAAGAAGGCTTATGCTGTTTTATTATATCCAATAAAGAATTTGCAAAACCAAGTATTGCCGAAGTATTAAATCCCTTTGAATTTATACGAGGATTCTTATTCAAAGCATAGTAGGAGCGATAAATTAATGCCATAGCATCAATCAAATAAAGAGTTTTCTTTTCCATATATTTATATTATTTTATTATTTTGTATATAACAATAACATTTCTTCTATTGCCCTTGTACAAACAGGACAAAAGGGTTTATCCTCTCTCATTAAACAATGTTGGAAAGGGCGATATAGTCCCTTTGAAACGTAGGCTGCACCCTCGAAAACTCCAACTTTGTTTTCATATTCTTTGGTTTTAGGAGTAGGAATAGGAGTATTTTCATCCATTAAATCCTTCCATTTACTATCAAAATCTACAAGTGAGGTAATATTTTTCTCAAAAGGTTCAATACTAATCTTTGCCCCCTCAACATCAATATCATTATAATCATATTCATCTGCCAAAGCGGCAAAGCTATGTCCAAATTCATGAGTTATTACAAAGCCGTTATTAGGGTTAATATAGCTCGTTGCATAAAAATTAAATATGCCTCCGCCTCCATAAACCTCACTATTGCACATAACAATTATTTGATCGTATGGAATATTTTGAACAATTGAATGAATATTAAAAAGCTTTTCACTCATAATATACCTCTTTGAGCCAAAGGTATAGTAGGAAAAACCTAAGAAAGTTGAAGTATCATTAGAATGAATTGAGGTATCCATTGAAGTTTTTTCAGAAAAATACATAGTCCCCCAAATATTTATATCATTTCTTTTCTCAGAAAAGGGAGGCTTTTCAAAGAATTGCCTTGTAAAAAGATAAAAATCATTAATTTCTTTCAAGGAATCCTTCTTTGTATAACCATAAGGAATTATAACAATATCCAATTTCTTATCAACACTATCTTTGTTTGCTAGGCTTAAAGCAAGTGGAGGATATAATTTTTTTGCATCATTTCTATTTTTTATCTTTGAAACAATAATCTCATCCTTGCTAACAATAGAAAAAATTCCTTTTTCATTCCGAGAAAGAAAAACTATATCAACATCCTCTTTTGGATATGGTATGCGAATAACCTCCTCAAAGACTTTTTTTATTTTCTTTGCCTCATCCATAGTTATCCATTCTGCAAACAAAGAGGAGTAGTTTTTTGCATAGATTATTTTTTTTGTGTTTTTTAAGTAAATCTCTATGCGATGAACTCCAAGATTTGTATTATCAATAAGATTATGCCTATTTCCCGAAAACACATCTGTTGCATAAAAATCCTTGATTTCATATTGCTCAATAGAGGATTTTTGATAGTGAAAAACTTCAATATTTAGGGTTTTATTTATAAAATATTTTGAAAAAACACTATCCTCGCACTTGGAAATAAAGGGAATGAGAATAAGAAAAAATAGAAAAAAATGTTTATTCATAGTTTATCAAAAATAGGTTATGATAGTGGCAAAGATAGAAAAAATACTTTATATAGCCTTTTTTAAATATATGTTTGAATTATTAATTTCTATTTAAGAAAAATGGGATTTTGTCAAAAAAATAAGCCGAATAAAAACATTTTTTGCTTTTTTCCAATGTTAATTTAATGTTAAATAAGTATATTAATTTTGGTTGTTTAAAGTTTTATTCTAACTTTGCAATATTAATATTAAAGAATAACACTTATGGAAAACAAAAGATTTGAATGCGATCTTTGTGGATACATATACAATCCACAAGTTGGAGACCCTGAAAATGGAATTGCTCCGGGAACAAAATTTGAAGATCTACCAGAAGACTGGACCTGCCCACTATGTGGTGCTTCAAAAGAAGACTTCTCAGAGGTTGATTAATTTTAATTAAAAGGATCTTATAATAAAAAAGCAATAGAATTTCCTATTGCTTTTTTTTATTTTAAACCAACACAAAATAAATATATCCCAAATCCTGCATTTTTTTTCCCTTCTCCCCAATATCAACCCTACAAAAAGCCAATTGCCACCTGATAATTCATAAAATTTTAATACCAAAACCTCAAAAAACAAAACTTATTTAACATTTCACACCCCAAAAAACACCCTATTTTTAACACTTTAGTAAATTTTTTCGCCAAAATTTAACATTTTTTAACATTTTATTCATTTTTTGTCGGCAACCGACCTTTGTTTTTCCTAACGGAATTTCAGCTTTTCAAATTATTAATTATCAATATAATCCAAACAGACTTTAATATATTTTTCCCAATTTTTAATTAAAAAACTCAAAACCTTATTTTTTCAGAAAAAAACGAAGAAAAATTCAAATAAAACGCTGTTTTATTTTGCTAAAACGAAGATTTATTCAAAGATAATAAACTAATAATTAATCTATTATATTGTAATCAAAAATAAAAATAAGTATTGGGGAAATTTATATGCCTTTTGCCTTAAAAAAAACTTTGTTTGGCAAAGATACAAAAAAGATTTTACAAATGCAAACGGGAAATTTCAGTTTTGAAATTTTGAATTTAACATTTGAAGGAAAAAATGTTAAATATTTTTTGAAATTAAATTTTTCATATATCAAAACAATGGTATTCATCCCCTTGTCTATATGATATTATACACAAATAATTATAATTTATTTAAAGAAACAATACGGGAAAAGAGATAAATCCGCTTATTATTGGTTGTTTTGTGTAATTTCCTTTGCGGATTATCCCTATTGAATTAGGACAAAATAAAGGTGAGTTGCTGACTTCCGTTAGGACTAATAAAAGCCTGTTGCAGGCAAAATAAAAGTCGGTTGCCGACAAAATTTGGTTTTTATTGAATAATTTTTATATCTTTGTCCCCAACAAACAAGTAAAAATTATGAAAACCTCTAACACCCTTTTTCATAAACTATACTTCCTTTTTTTAAGGATTAATATCCTTGTGTCGTATATAAAATACATATATACATACAACGCTATAAACACTTCTAAAGTAAAATTTGTGTGGTCAGAAAAAAAGCAATATGGATGGGAAAAAAGATATGCTAAGCCTCAAACACAACAAAATTATATTATTTGTCAATAAATTAAAAATTATAAGTCATGAAAAAAACAATATTATTAATTAGTTTAATTATTTATTCAAATTTGACATTTAGTCAAGTTTTGTATGATTATTTTATTATGGGTTCTTGGCCACCTGCAAACTACAATAATTGGTTATTCCCAGAAGCATTTCAAGCAGAGTGTGCTACTTTACCTTTCTCCCCTGAATATTGTGAAAATCCTTATAATAGTGCTGCTAATGGTCTTGTAAGTTCTGTGGATACTGTACAAGGTGCATTTGGGATGGTTCCTCGACCTTCTAATCTTTCTGCATTTGCACAGCCTTATTTTATTGATTCAGTAATTTCAATAAAAGGTGTTGCTATAATTGGACTATACTATCCTACATCTTATATTTATCAGATTTATAATTGTCCTTCTGATGTTGAATCACCAATGTTAGATAGCATGTATTATTTTCAAATAAGAGATTCTAATTTTAATGTATTGGCACAAGTAAGATACGATACAACTAAGGCAGTTATGCCTGATTCTAATCATTGGTGGGCAAATTTATATAAAGAACTTTTCTTTGATTCAACAATATTTATAACTGCATCTAAATTTTATGCATCTATAACGGTTCCTCTTCATGTTGGTAATATGTGTATGTATCCTCCACACATAGCATCAGTAGGAACAAATGGTTATTGTCCTGTAACAGAATTTCCAAGTGGAACAATAAATGATAAGGATTGGGAAGAGTTTACTCAGTTAAGATTAAATAAAGCAGGAGGTACTGCTTCTGATTCAATTAACACCTTATGTATTTTTCCAATATTAGATACCTTAGTTTATAGAAGAGATGCTATTGTTGAGGCAACTAATGCTGAATATAATGAAATAACTTCTTCAATGAATATTTCTATATTTCCTTTGGATTTAGGTTATCCTTTGCCTGATAGTTTGGGAGTAATTTATATTAAAAGTGATTCTTCTTTATTGGATATTAATAATCCTTTATGTAATATTATCTCTTCTACTTTTATTTCTGGACAAGGAGTTTATAACTATGAAATATCTTTTGATAGTATTATTTGTGATACTACCTATTTCTTTAAACCTTTTATTGTAAATAGTAATGGTATTATTTATGGACAAGTAGATAGTTTCAAAAAGCAATGCTTTAATTCTGGATTAATAGATGCAAATAATAATGAAAATAAAATAAAGATTCATCCAAATCCTGCAAAAGATTATATAAT
>JAISIA010000089.1 GCA_031262295.1 Bacteroidales bacterium
ATTAATTAATAAAGGGCGACAAGTAATTTGTTGCCCTTTTATTTTAAATAATAATTTACAATCGTAAATTATTATTAGGTCATATTAAGTCTAATAGATAATTGTAAATTTTTGATATATAATTATGCTTTTTTTTGATAAAAATTTGGTTTATATTATATAAATGATTTATTTTTGCTGTTGGAAATTAAAAAATTAAAGAAGAATAAAAATTGATAAGGGTTACACAATTTTTATTTTTCATAAAAAATAAAACTAAATTTAAGTTGTAACCTAAATAAAAAATAATAATTATGAGAAACATTTTTAAGGCATTTTTTATTGGAATGATTGCAATTTCAATAGTTGGTAGTTATGGTTGTAGCGAAGAGGAAACAACTAATGAAACTACAAATATACCTAATACACCTGTCATTAATCCTGCTGAACCTGAAATGGTAGAAGTGGAAGGTGGTGCTTTTATGATGGGATGTACTGAAGAACAAGGTGCTTGTGGAAGTGATCAAGTCCCAGTTCATCTTGTTAATATTAGTACTTTTAAAATTAGCAAATACGAAATAACACAAAAGCAATGGAATTTGATTATGGATACCAATCCATCAAAGAATCTTAGTGGTGATAACTATCCTGTAGAAATGGTAACTTATATGGAAGCACAAGAATTTTGTGCTCGTCTTAGTGAAGAAACAGGAAAACAATATCGCTTACCAACAGAGGCAGAATGGGAATATGCTGCAAGAGGTGGTAATAAAAGTCAAGGATATAGATATAGTGGAAGCGGTAATTTGGATAGTGTAGCGTGGTATAACGATAATGGTAACAACCAAACACATCCTGTTGGAGAAAAATTTCCTAATGAACTTGGTATTTACGATATGACTGGAAATGTTTGGGAATGGTGCAGTGATTGGTATGGTGCTTATTCTTCTTCTACGCAAACAGACCCTGTTGGTCCTTCTTCTGGAACTCTACGTGTAGGACGTGGCGGTAGCTATGATAATCATTATAGTATGTGTGGCAACAGCTATCGTAATGACTTCGTTCCTGAGATTCGCTTTGGAACATTAGGATTTCGTGTAGTGTTGGATTAACACATTATATATACTTTTTCCAAAAAGTATCATATTGATTTTTTTCAAAAGCGTGACAACCGAAGGGAAGTTGTTTGTTATTTAATTCAAACAAATAGCTTGGAGATTTGTCAAAGGCAAAATTTATTGCCTCATTAATGGGAGCAACATTAAGTTTTTGCTTTGCTAAACTACCTATATATACAAGGAAATAATCTTCATTGACTTTATACATAAAATTATGCATACACATAATTGAAAGGATGTTTTTCTTTATAAAAGGTGCTTTAATGGAATGAAAATATTTGTAGTAGAACATAAAATTATACTTTATTTCCTTACTATGTGTTAAATCAAAAAACTTTTTTACCTTTCTTAAAGATAATCCACCATTACCAACACCCATTAATTTTTCATTTTCTTCTTTGGATTTAAAATTATTAAACCAAGGGGCACCTATATAATCATAGTTTTTATTACACCAAGACAATAACTCATCTTTAAAAACGTATGCATCTACTTGATAAATTAAAATATATTCATAATCCAAAAATGCCTTATAGAAATTGGAATTTATAAGCAAGTTGCTATATGCTTGAATACTTTTGAAGTATTTTTTATCAAAGAATACTTCTTTTAGTTGTTTTTTATGTTTTTTTGCAATTTCTTTATATTGTAATGTGTTTAATTCTTTGTAACAAACAAGAATTATATCATAATTATTAAGAATTTTAAGACATCTTTCAAAAGAAATTTGTTCATTTTGTGAAAGCAAAGGCTTATATATCGGTATTGTAATGGCTACTTCCATTAATTTTTCTTAAAAAATCTAAAAATATATTATTTCATATAAGTGCTTAAAAGCAAAAAATATTAAGCAAAATTAATATAAATAATTAGTAATTATAGCAAAATAATAAAAATAAATTAATAAAATTAATTTTTTAATATTTTAGATAAGGAAATGAAAACAAAAAAATGCACAAAATAAAACGCTGTTTTAATTTACGGAATCTTCGTTTTAGCAAATTATTTCTTCGTTTTAGTAAATTATTTCTTCGTTTTATTTTTATGAAATTATTAATGTATAAATGTAAAACCAAACTTTTGGTTAGGAAAAATAAAGTTTGGTTGCCGACAAATTAGTATATAAAAAAAAGCGACACAGAAAAGTGTCGCTTTTTTTGGTTTTATTTTAATCCTAATTAAAATAAGGATTAAATGTATTTAAGTTCTTTTAATACTTGTTCAATAATTGCAAAGGTTGCTTCCATATCATTGTCTAATCCAACTGAATAACGAACCAAGCCTTCGCTCATTCCCATTTGGTCTTGTATTTCTTGAGGAACCTCTGATGAGGTTGATTTGCCTGAACAAGAAAATAGTGTGCGGAAATATCCTAATGATACAGCTAAATATCCAACACCTTTTTCCTGCATCTTTTCCATAAATAGGTTAGCTCTTTCAGCAGTGATAAGATCAATTGCAATCATACCTCCAAAACCAAAACCATCATTCATTTGTTCCACCATTAATTTATGATCAATATGAGATTCTAAGCCCGGATAGTTAGCCTTTATTCCAATATCATTGAAACGTTTTGCCAAATACATTGCATTTTGGCTATGTTTTTGCATTCTAATATGAAGATCATAAAGATTTTTAAGTATGGATGTTGAACGATAACTATCCAAAACAGGACCAAGTAGCATAGCTGTTCCATTATTTACATCTATCAAAGAGTTGATAAAGTCGCTATCGGCACAAATTGCACCAGCAACGCAATCGTTCTTTCCATTTATAAACTTTGTCATAGAATAAACAACAACGTGAGCACCCAAAACATAAGGAGAGAATATCATTGGAGAGAATGTATTATCTATTATAAGTTTTGCTCCAACCCTATCGGCAAGTTTTCTTAATTTTCCTATATCTGATATTCTAAGAAGTGGGTTAGACATAGTTTCTGTGTAGATAACCTTAGTGTTAGGCAACAAAGCCTTTTCTACTTCTTCCAAAGAGGTAGAATCAACAAAGGTAACTTCAACTCCAAACTTCTTTATGTAGTTATCCAAAAAAGCAAATGTACCTCCATAAACTGTCATAGAAGCAATGATATGGTCTCCTTTTCCTACGCATTGCATAAGAGCACAGGTTATAGCAGCCATACCGGAGGCTGTTACCCAAGCTGCCTCGGTTCCTTCCATTGCTGCTAAGGCGTTACAAAGAGCAAAATTTGAAGGATTCCAATGACGAGAATACAAATAATATCCTTGTGTTTCTCCATGGAAGGTATCGGTCATTAATTGTCCTTTTGGAAAACAAAAAGTTGCAGAATCGTTAATACTTGGATTAACTCCCCTTTCTGCTGAAGTATTAGCAACAGCATTAATTGCCATTGCAGGATCGAATTTTTTCATATAATTATTATTTAATTTTTATTAACAATTCATTGCACCGCAAACATTGATTACTTGACCGCTGACATAGCTTGAAAGATCGCTTCCAAGGAATAGGCAAACCTTTGCTACCTCATCAGGAGAACCTCCTCTTCTTAGAGGGATTTTTTGTTCCCAACCTTTGCGAACTTCTTCTGAAAGCTGAGCAGTCATATCTGTGATTATAAATCCCGGTGCTACTGCATTACAACGTATATTTCTTGAACCTAATTCCTGAGCAATACTTTTTGTAAATCCTATTATTCCTGCCTTAGATGCGGCATAGTTTGCCTGTCCTGCATTTCCGCTAACGCCAACAACAGAACTCATATTGATAATTGAGCCACTTTTTTGTTTAAGCATAATTTTTTGTACAGCACTTGTAAGATTGAAGACGCTTTTTAAGTTAATGTTTATAACCATATCCCAATCCTTTTCTTGCATTCTTAAAAGAAGATTATCGCGAGTTATTCCTGCATTATTAACAAGTATGTCTATTTGTCCAAAATCCTTTACAACCTCTTCAACAAGCAAAGCACTATCTTCAAAAGATGCAGCATTGGAGGCATAACCCTTAGCTTTAATTCCAAGTAAAGCAAGTTCTTTTTCTAAAGAGCACATATTTTCATCTCTGTTTATGTCTGTGAAAGCAACATTACATCCTTCTTGAGCATATCTTATAGCTATTGCTTTCCCAATTCCGCGTGAGGCACCTGTGATTAATGCCACCTTGTTTTCTAATAGTTTCATTTTATATATTTATTTATTATTTCTTATATATCTTTTGCTTGATTACTTTTTTTAATATTTCATTTAATTAAATAAAAAAAATGAAAATTTCTTGCAAAGTTAGTAAATTTCTTAAAAACTATATTCTTCCGAGTTTTAGACTTGTGAATGCAAAACGAAAAATCATTAGAAAATTATACCAAATACTTGGAAATAATCCATAATAGCTGATCATTATTTTAAAACGTTCCACATTTGATTTAAACATATTCTTTCTTGAAAAGCCTCCTTCTAAGAACGATGCTACCTTATGACGGGTTCCAATAGTGTATCTTGCCCTATAAAAAGATTCCAATACCCATTTATAGTCGGCACATATCCTATATTTTGTGTCGTATAGGGGAGCCACTTTCTTTTTTACAATTACCGATTGATGACATACAAGCATTCCCCAATGAAAATCTTTCCAACAAAGATCATCCTTTGGTTTTAGTCTTCTTTCTCCTAATATCTTTCCTTGCATATCAACAATTAGGGTATTACCATAATATATATCTCTTAAAAAAGTATCTTTTGAAAAAAAGTAGGATAGTATGTTTTTATTGTATATTGTATCTCCTGCATTAATAAACCAAAGATAATCTCCTGTTGAAAGAGATATACCTTTATTCATTGCATAGTATATTCCATTATCTTTTTCTGAAATATATTTTGTTACAACATTGGGATATTTTTTCACAATATCCATTGTTCCATCTGTTGAAAGCCCATCAACAATAATGCATTCTATATTGTCGTAGTTTTGTTCCTCTATGCTTTTTAAGGTTCTTTCAATTACCTTTTCTGCATTAAAGGTGACAGTTATAATTGAAACTTTTGGTTTAATCATTTCTTATAATTTGTATATTGGGTATTATAAAACCCATAATTATTTTATTATTTTTAAAAAACAAAATCTTATTGCCCTATAAACTAATTGAAATATATTTTTCTTATATATAAGTCTAAATGTATATTCGTCTGCTTTTTTATTAATTTCTATTTTATCATTAAATACTAAGGGTAATATAGTATGAGTTGGAATAAAGAAAAGTTCTTGATTTAGTTTTTTTGTATGTGTTGCCTCTAAGGAAAGTCCTATGTTTTCAACAAGATTTTTATTAGGTAATATATTAACTCCATCCTTTGCCCAAATTGAAAAACATAGTTGATAATCCCAAGAATTTATTAAATTATTTTTTTGAAGAATAAACTTATCCAACCAAACCATTCTCTCCCAAAAAGAGTTGAATGTTTTGTTTAATATCTTAATAAACTTTTTTGTATCTATTGTTTCTAAAAGAAAGTCATATTCTTTCCAAGTTCTTCTCCAAGTAGCCCAACCCCAAATGTGAGGATATTTAGAAAAATAATAGGAAGCATCACCTCTTTGTATTCCATTTTGTAGATTTTCTCCTGAGATAATCTTTATTTTCTCTTCATCCTTATAACGAATTAGCAATTGCTCACAAAAAGAAAAAAAATCATCATTTGGCAAACAATCATCCTCCAATATTACTCCCATTTCAACATTTTCAAAAAACCAACTAATGGCAGAGCTAACAGCATACTTGCATCCAAGATTTTTTTCTTGAAAAAGTGTTTTTACCTCACAATCCCAATCAATTTCATTGAAAAGACTTCTTACTTTTTCACACTTTTGTTTATCTTCCTTTTTGTTTTCTCTTGGACCATCCTGAGCAATGAAAAGATATTTTGGCTTTTGTTTTTTTATTTGCTCAAAAACTCTTTGAGTTGTTTCAAAGCGATTAAAAACTAAGAACAAAATAGGGGTGTTATACATAATTATTAATTTGGTATTGAATAGGAGTTGCTTTTATTTTGTGTTATTTTGTTTCTTTTAAAAGGTTATCAAAATACTCTATTGTCTTGATTAATCCTTCTTCCAATTGTATTTTTGGCTCCCATTGCAATTCTTTTTTTGCAAGCTCAATGTTTGGTTGTCTTTGTGTAGGGTCGTCAGAAGGCAATGCAATAAATTTTATCTTGGATTTGGAGTTTGTAAGGGAAATTACTTTTTTTGCAAGTTCTAATATTGTAAATTCATTTGGATTACCCAGATTTACAGGTCCAATAAAAGAATCTTTGGTTTGCATCATCTTTGATATGCCTTCAACTAAATCATCCACATATTGAAAACTTCGGGTTTGCAATCCATCACCTGCAACAGTTATATCTTTATTTCCAAGAGCCTGAACTATGAAATTACTTACTACTCTTCCGTCATTAGGATTCATATTAGGACCATAAGTGTTAAATATCCTAATTATTTTAATCCTAACATCGTTTTGTTTATTATAATTTATGCATAATGTTTCTGCACATCTTTTTCCTTCATCATAGCAACTGCGTTCTCCAATAGGATTAACATTACCCCAGTATGATTCTATTTGAGGATGAACAATGGGATCGCCATAAACTTCCGAAGTAGATGCTTGAAGTATTCTTGAATTTGTTCTTTTGGCAAGTCCTAACATATTTAATGCACCCATAACTGAGGTCTTCACTGTCTTGATTGCATTATATTGATAATGTATAGGGGAGGCAGGACATGCCATATTGTATATATCATCTACCTCTGCAAAGTATGGAGAACAAACATCGTGACGAACCAATTCAAAATAGGGGTTATCCATTAGATGAATTATGTTTTTTTTGTGCCCTGTAAAGAAGTTGTCCAAACAAATTACTTCATTACCTTCTTTTAATAGTTTTTCACAAAGATGAGAACCAATAAAACCTGCTCCTCCTGTTATAAGTATTCTTTTCATAAGCTAAAAAATAAAGTGCAAAGTTAATTAATAATTACATACTTTCTTTATTTCAAACGATTATTAATGTAGTATTGAATCCTAAAATAGTAGATTAAAAACGAAAGAATATTCAATAGTAGCAAAGCAATACTTGCACCTATTGCAAAATAATTACCAACTAAAAAATCGTATAGAAAATATCCAACCAAACTTACAAAAGCACCAACTAATATTTGTATATATGTTTTTTCAAAATAAGTCATAAAATTAACCAAAAGTCCCACTAATGCGGCAAAAACTTGTCCAAGCAAAAGCAAAGGAAGATAGGAAAGGACACCAGAGTATTTGTCTGGAATAAGTTCAATTTTTAATCCTATTACTACACCTATACATATAATAATACTCAATAGGGAAAGAGAAAGAAATATTAGTGCCACATAGCGATTAGTTTTTCTTCTTAGAACAATTAAGTCCTTTTCTTTTAAAAATAGAGGTAGCCAAACGAAATTGAAAGATTGATAAACTATAAGTACAATTGTGGATAGCATTACTCCAAGATTATAGACTGCAAAAGAATCTACGCCAGAGAATTTCATAACAAAAAACTTATCACCAAAGCCAACAACAGATGAAATTAGGGTTCCAACCATTATTGGTAGCCCTATCTTAAAATCTTTCTTTAAGAAAAAGAAATCAAACTTTGCAAAAGAGGACTTAAAGATAAATATTCCAAATATTATTGTCAAAATAAGTTCTGCTATGTATGTGAAAGCTAAACGTAAAATAGCAGCATTGCCATCAAAGAAATATAGAACCAAAATCGCAGAGCCATTTGCAAAAAAGAAACGTGTGAGATTAAATACTTGTAACTTCCTTATCTGTTCTGCTCCTACAAAGAAGAATGTTAGATATGTTGTAAAAACCATAGAGACTAATGCAATGAATACATATAATCTGTAATTGAGATATGAATTAGCATTAATTTGACTTGTATTGTTTAGCATTGAGAAAAAGGCTACATCAATTTTGGTAAAGTAAATAACAATTAGACTTATGGCAAGTAGGAATAGCATAGAGGTTGTGGTGGTAAAAATTGCTGAACCCTGTCTTTTCCTATCATTAATAGTGTCTGCATAGAGTTTTGTTATGGAAATATAAAAGCCAAAGCCCAAAATTCCCGAAAGAGTCATAGCAAAGGAATATAAATATCCATATATTCCAAACTCTTCCTTTGTCATTAGGTATAAAAATACAAATATTAGGAAGAAATTTGCTCCACGAACCAATACATCAACAGAAAATATCCTAACAAAACGAGAGAATATTTCATTGTTTATAACATATTTTCTTAATAGCTCTTTAATTTTTTCCAAGAGAAAACTAATTTTATTTATTGCAAAGGTAAGATAAAAAACAAAAGATTAATATGTGTATCAATAATTTTATTGGAATTTTATCGCAAATAATGATTTATTAAATATTGTTGAAAAAAACAAAATATGTAAATTTGCAACCCAATTATTTATATTATTCAAAGAGAAAATAAATACTTAAAACAAAAAAAATAGAAAATATGAACCAAAAGAAACTTATCTTGGCAATAAATCCAGGATCTACCTCAACAAAGATTGCAGTCTATGATGCAAACGAACAATTATTCATTACCACTATTCGTCATTCAGCTGAGGAATTAGCACCTTATGAAAAGGTTGCTCAACAATATGAATTTAGGAAAGGATTAATATTGGAAGAAGTAAGTAAGGCTAATTTTGATTTAAATGAGTTTAAGGTTATAATAGGTAGAGGTGGATTAATTCGTCCTGTTGCCTCTGGTATATGGAATGTAAATGAAAAGATGCTTGAAGATTTGCGTAATGGATTAGGAGGAGAACATGCATCTAATCTTGGAGGATTGATAGCTTTTGATATTGCAAGTAAGATTCCCGGAGCAAAGGCAGTAATTGCAGACCCTGTTGTTGTGGATGAATTAAATGATATTGCAAGAGTAAGTGGTCATCCTTTAATGCCACGAAAGAGTGTATTTCATGCCCTAAATCAAAAAGCTATTGCAAGACGATTGGCAAAAGATTTAAATAAAAATTATGAAGACTTAAACCTAATAGGTGTGCATTTGGGAGGAGGAATAAGTGTTGGAGCACATCAAAAAGGGAAAGTTATTGATGTAAATCAAGCATTGGATGGAGATGGTCCTTTTTCTCCTGAAAGAACAGGAAGTTTGCCGGTAAATGAATTAGTTTCTTTGTGTTTTAGTGGAAAATATTCAGAAAAGGAAATTAGAAAATTCCTTGTTGGACAAGGAGGATATGTTGCTTATTTAGGAACTAATGATGCTCAAAAGGTGGAATTAGCAGCCAAGGATGGTGATGAAAAAGCTTCTTTTATACAAAAGGCAATGGCTTATCAAATTTCAAAAGAGATAGGAGCTATGGCAACAGTACTAAAAGGGAAGGTGGATGCAATATTCTTTACAGGCGGAATAGCATATAGCAAGGATTTTGTTGAATTATTAAAAGAAAGAACATCATTTATTGCACCTATACATATTTATCCGGGAGAGGATGAAATGGGAGCATTAGCACAAAATGCCCTAATGTTGATTGATGGAGTGGCAAAAAGTATGGAATACTAATTTTGCAAAAAAAAGAAAGAATTAATATTGTAATTTTTAAAGTTAATAGTCAATATAAAAATTAAAGGTGGGGAAGATATTAAAAGAATATCTTCTCTGCGTTTAATGAGGTTCTCTCTGCTACTTCTTCTATTGAAATATTCTTAATTTGAGATACCTTTTGTGCAATTATAGGTATTAAACTACTATCATTTCTTTGTCCTCTAAAAGGAGTAGGTGCAAGATAAGGAGCATCGGTTTCCAAAACAATATCATCTATATCTAAATTTTCAACAACACTAACTAAGTGTGCATTCTTAAAAGTTACAACTCCGCCTATTCCTATCTTAAAACCAAGTTCTATTGCCTTTTTTGCCTGATTAATATCTCCCGAAAAACAATGAAATATTCCCTTGTATGGTTTTTCTCCTAATATTTTTTTATCATCATTCTCCAAAGGAGAGTAATTCTTATACTTATTCAAACTCATTAATGCCTCATCAAATCCCTTTCTTATGTGGAGTATTAAAGGAAGATTTCTTTTCTTTGCCCACACAATTTGCATTTGAAAAGCCTCTATTTGTTCATTAATAAAGGTCTTATCCCAATAAAGATCAATTCCAACTTCACCAATGGCATAGAATTTCTCCTTTTCAAAATAGGTTTCAAGAATTTCTAATTGCTTTTTAAAGTCTTCCTTAATTGAAGAGGGATGAATGCCTATCATTGGATAGAAATTCTCATACTTTTTGCATAAGTTTAGCATCGGTTCAATGGAAGAAACATCTATGTTTGGCAGAAAAAACTTTTCTACCTTATTTTCTTTTGCCTTTAAAATAAGACTTTCAATTTCTTGTTTTGGGAAACTTTCTTCTAAATAAAGATGAGTGTGGGTGTCTATAAAATACATAATAATATAATACAAAAAAAGCCCTACCTTTTATAAGGAAGGGCTTATATTAGAATTAAAATCTCTTACAATGTTGCAATCTTTTTCATACATTTAGATTTAAGGTTTGAAGCCTTGTTCTTATGTATTACAGAACGTTTAGCCAACCTATCTATTGATGAAATCAGTTTTGGAAGTTTTTCTTCTGCCATAGCCTTATCTTCCAAAGCACGGAAATCCCTTAGAGCATTACGCATTGTTTTTGCATAATAACGATTTGCTATCCTCTTCTTTTCGTTTGAACGAATCCTCTTTATTGAACTCTTATGATTTGCCATATTTTATTTTTTTCTATACATTAATGTAATAGTACCCCGTAGGGGATTCGAACCCCTGATTTCAAGAATGAAAATCTTGCGTCCTAGGCCAACTAGACGAACGGGGCGTTTAGTTGTTTTTAGCGGTTGCAAAAGTACAACCTTTTTAATTATTACCAAACTTTTATGATTAAAATATTGTTTTTTTTATAACTTTTTTTGTTTTTTAATCATTATCTTGCTTAAACTCAAATCCTAATCTTTTTCCTGTAATTTGTTTTTTTGTTGATTGATTTGTTATAATTTCTCCCAATGTTGTTAGTTTTACCTCGTCAAAAGGAGGAACTAATAGGTCAAAACTATTAACATATTTCATTGAAGAAACTAAAATATTTTCTATTGCATCATTATCTAAAATGGAATTGTGAAAACTTGTATATATAACTCCAACTTCACGTTTGCCTTCAATAAAATAGTGATTATCCTTATTTACAAATATCCTCCCAATCAAATAACCCAAGTCGGAATCCCTATTATAATCCAAAGAATCTGAAAGAAAATTATATATATTTATCAAACCACAATATGACCTTTGTTCATCTTCCTTTATGTATGACTGCTTCATAACTGGATGCAATCTTGGAAACTCAAACATATTTGTATGTTGCATAAACACCAATGTATCTGAACCGAAACTCAACTTAAATTCAAAGTCACCCTTTCTTTCAAAACGGCAATTACTTATTGGATGAGTTTTGTTCAATTTATATGCAATATCCTTAGAATATTCTTTAAATTGAGAAAAAGCCCTCTGAGTTTTTTCCAAAACAAGTTTATTCAATTTAGCTTTTTCACTAATAAGATTGCCTATTTCATCATATTCCATTTTTATTCTCTTTTTATTATTATTGTAAAATAATCATAATTTTTTTTATTTTGCAAAGGTATTAATATTTTTTATAGTTTAAAAATTTAAGTATTTTTCATAAAAATCACGGGGCATAACGGGCTGTCTTACCCTGAAAAAAGTTGACTCCTAAAACGAAGATTAAAAAAATTAAAACAAGGATAATTTTCTATGTAAATGCAATAAATACCAATCAATTCCACAAATTAAAAACCTAAAATGTTAGATTTTCAAAAATATTTAACATTCTTCGCCCAAAAAAACACCCCTTTTTTAACACTTTAGTAAATTTTTTCGCCAAAATTTAACATTTTTTAACATTTCATTCAAAATTTCAATTTTTACTATTCAAAAATTTGTTAAAATTTTTCAAAATTATTAATTCATTAATTCTCAACATAATCTAAGCAAATTTCAATCCATTTTTCTAAATTTTTCATTAAAAAAAACAAATTCTAATTTTTAAAGAAAAAAACGAAGATTTCTCCAAATAAAACGCTGTTTTATTTTGCTAAAACGAAGAAATAATTTTCTAAAACGAAGAAATAATTTTTATAAAATCTTGTTTTTATTTTATTAAATTATTAATATATAAATATATAACCAGACTTCCGTTAGGAAAAATAAAGGTCGGTTGCCGACAAATAAGTTGTGGGGGAATTTCTATGCCTTTTGCCATAAAAGAAACTTTGATTGGCAAAGATACAAAAAAGATTTGATAAATGCAAATGGGAAATTTCAGTTTTGAAATTTGGAATTTAACATTTGAAGAAAAAAATGTTAAATATTTTTTGAAATTACATTTTTCATATATCAAAACAATGGTATTCATTTTCTTGTCTATATGATATTATACACAAATAATGGTAATTTATATAAAAAACAATACGGGAAAAGAGATAAATTCGCTTATTATTGATTATTTTATGTAATTCCCTTTGCGGATTATCCCTATTGAATTAGGATAAAACAAAAGTTGGTTGCTGATTTCCGTAAGGACTAATAAAAGCCTGTTGCAGGCAAATAAAACAAAAGACGCCTCCCTAATTAATAGAGAGGCGTCTTTATTTTACATGATAACAATAAGATTATCTGTTTATTTTATTATAGTCATTTCATCTATAAGATTCTTTGCTCCTGCAAATTTATCTATAATAAACATTACATAGCGTATATCAACATTAATGCAACGTTGCAATTGAGGATTAAAAGCTATATTTCCACTCATTGCTTCCCAATTCCCATCAAAGGCAATACCAATTAATTCTCCCCTACCATTAATTACAGGAGAACCAGAATTACCTCCTGTAATATCATTATTTGTTATAAAAGCTACGGGCACTGTATTATCAACTCCATAACGACCATAGTCCTTATTTTTGTGAAGAGTCTTTAATTTTTCTGGTATAGTAAATTCCCAAGATGTAGAATCTTCCTTTTGGAACATTCCTTCAAGGGTTGTATAGTATTTATATGTAATACCATCCTTTGGTTCATAGTCCTTAACCTGTCCATAAGTATAACGAATAGTTAGGTTAGCATCAGGAGCAAAAGCCTTATCTTTATCCATCTCCATTATTCCTTTTACAAATAGACGATTTGCCTTATTTAATTCTAAGGCTGCATCAGCAGAAGATGATATTTTTTCATTTGCATTATTAACAAAATCTTGATATAAAAGGAATATAGGATCATTTTCTATTATGTTGAAATCAGGATTTTCCAATAGGTTATATGCCTTTTTTTCATCTAACATATTTGAGTTTTTAAATATATCTTCTGATATTTTGGTAAAGTCATATTTATAAGCAAAAGCCTTGTCTAAGAAATTTTCACTTTGATATTTACAAGGCACATTATGAAAAAATACTTCTAAGCCTGCGGCAAGAAGTTTTTCTTCTGTTTCTTTATTAAAGTCTTTAAATATGGTTTGAAGTGTTTCTTTTACTTTTTGAGCTAAAAGTTTTGCCTTATCGGAATTTCCATTTTCTTTTAATTCTCTATTTAATGGAGAAAAAGCTCTTGCAATAGCAGCAGAGGAAGTTCCTCTTAGGAATGCTTCATTTGTAAATACACGTAGATAATCGTATTTATTTGTTATATCTGAATACTTCTCCAAATTGGAAAGAACATCCTTATATTCTTCTCTTTGTTTTGGATTTTCATTTATCCATTTTGCAAAACGATTCTCTAAGTTTTTCTTTGTTGAATATACGTCTAAGTCCTCTAAACACTTTGTTTGTCCAATATAATACTTCCAATAATTTGAAAGTTGTGCAAATTTACTTGCATATTGTATTCTTACCTTAGGGTCCTTATTCATATCTTCTTCCATAACATTACGCAATGCTTCTCTTGCAGTAACTACTGATGGATTATAAACATTTATTGCTTGCTTTACTCCAAAGGAAGTCATAAAACGTTCTGTTGTTCCGGGAAAACCTATTATCATAGCAAAGTCATTTGGCTTTACACCCTTTAATGATATTGGTAAATGATGTTTTGGTTTTAAAGGAACATTATCTTTTGAGTATTCTGCTGGCTTATTATTCTTATCAGCATAAACTCTAAACATTGAAAAGTCTCCTGTGTGACGAGGCCACATCCAGTTATCTGTATCTGATCCAAACTTTCCTATTGATGAAGGTGGAGCACCAACTAAACGAACATCTTTGTATATTTGATATACAAATAATATGTATTGATTGCCATCAAACATTGGCATAACTTGTGCAGAGTATCCATTATCTTTTTGAGCATTTTCTACAATTTCCTTAGAGTTTTTTCTAACTATATCTCTACGATCTTGCTCAGAAGTATTATTATCTACTCCTTTTAATACTTGTAAAGAAACATCCTCCATTCTAATTAGGAACTTTGCTGTTAGACCTGGACAAGGTAATTCTTCTTCTTTTGAATATGCCCAAAAGCCATTTGACAGATAGTCGTGCTCAATTGTTGAGTGCTCTTGAATTTGAGGATAACCACAATGATGATTTGTAAGTAATAGTCCTTCATTTGAAACTATTTCTCCTGTACATCCTCTTCCGAATTGTATTACTGCATCTTTTAATGAGGCATTATTAATGTCATATATCTGTTTAGGTGTTAGTTTTAAGCCTTCGGCTTTCATTTGTTTATAGGTTTGTTTATCTAAAAACATAAGTAACCACATTCCTTCATCAGCCCACGCCATAGGTGAGAAGGCAAATAATCCCATTAAAAGGATAAGAATTGTTTTTTTCATCTTAAAAAATATTTATTTAATTGTTATTTGTTATTAAATTCTTGTTTTGTCCACAACCGATTTTTATTTTCCTAACGAAAGGTTCGTTTTTTTCTCTTAAAAATATCTGCAAAAGTATCATATTCTTTTTTATAAGTTAAACCTACTCCTTGTGTGTATGGAGTAACATTATATTTTGTAAAATCATTAGCATTTGAACGATTAAATGTTTTTATACGGAAATTATCTGTAATTTTATATTCTACATTTATATCACCTAAAAAATTGGAAGCCTCAGATGCTTGTTCTTGTGTTTTTCCTCCGAAAACGGAATTAAATTCTATATCAAAATTACCTATACTTTTAGATAGATTTAAATCTACTTGATCCCCTACTATCTCTGTTCCCTGAACATAATTTAATCCCACATCTACAAATGTCACCATATTGGAAAGAGCACCTGATAATTGACCAAAGGCAATATCAAAAGCCTGAGAACCTAAATCCATTGAAGAAAGAGAATTTTCTATTCCTCCTGAAGAGGATGCAAATTGACGAAATACTAAAAGATTGAATGTTTGGTCTATCATTTGTTTTTCATCATTCCTATCTATATACATAAACAATTCGTCAATTGTTTGCTGGTCGGTGTTAGGAAGTTTAATATCAAATTTCGGAACAGGGTTTAGCATTTGTCCTGTTAGTAGGATTATACTTTGAACATCAACAGGCTTATTATATTTTTCTGAACCTAAAACTGGAGCTAATGAAGCCTTAGTTTTATATACAGCACTTAAATTTAAATAGGCATTTGTTGGATTACCATTAAATTGTATTGTTCCTCCCTTTTCTATAACAAAGACTTTTTCTATAAGACTCATAAGATTTAATCCAAATGTTCCGCTTCCAACATTTACTGTGCCGAACATATCAAAATTACCCTTATTGTCTATATTTATATTAAGTTCTCCTTCTCCTGATGCTTTTAGTTCTCCTCCAATATTACTAAAATTCATTGGTATGTCTATAACTGCATCTTGTGTTACTTTTAAATTAACAGCAACTTTTAAATCCATTGATTTTTTAATTGCATCATCTAAATTTTGGATTGTATCTTGTAAAATGTTTATAGTGTCATTAGTGACAAATCTTATAAAGGAGTTGTTTTGAAGACTTGTTTTGCTTGATATAGGTATTACAAGTTTTGTTCCTTTCTCTGTTTGAGCATCAACACTAATTGTTAATGAAGAAGGAGAACCAAAAATTGTTGCTCTTGCAGAGGCATAAGCCTCTCCGTAATACATCTGAGCAGAATGTGCATTGGTGTTAAGTATTTTTATCTTATCAGCTACTGCAATTAAATCAATATAGAAGTCTTCAAATTGTTTATGTCTTATTTGTCCATCTACATTAAGTTTATTTTTGTTTTGGTCTGTAAGAAGAAAATTATTGAGAATAAACTTATCGTTATTCAATATAATGGTGTCAGAAAAATAGTATGTGCTGTTGATTAAATCTATCTTTATTTCTCCATTTTTAGTCATTAGTTCCCCTTCAATACTTGGATTATTGAACATACCCTTAATTTTAATATCTTTTCCGCTTATTTGTCCTGAAAGTTTTGAAGAAAAACTTTCCAAGAATCTTTCAATAACAGAAAGATTAAAGTCATTAAGACTAAGAGTAAGGTCCATATTATTTGTTTTGCTCTTAGGGAATATAAATCCACTTATATTTAAAGGCATATTTTGTTTTTTGTCCTCTCCCTTATATAGCATATTTATATCTATGAAAAAATCCTCATTACTTACATTGTTTTTAACATTTAAATTACAAGAGCCAAGATAATTTTCATTTAATACAAGATTATCTATTGTAAGGTCAGAACTTATCATCATATCTTTAAACAAACTTCTAAACTTTATTGTTTTGTTTAAATTACCTTCAAGCTCTATGTTAGCACCTTTTAGAAGAGGATTAAAAAAACCTATATCCACATTTTTAAACTCCACCCCTATCTCATCTTCATTTCTTTCTGACGCGTATCCATTTATTATTATTCTTTGCTTATCTTTATTTAGAGCAAAATTTAATAGAGATAGTTTATTTCCATTATATGCTAAGGCATTATTAGGGTCAATTCCTATTTGTTCCCCAAGAATTTTCACAAAGGAGTTATTAAAACTACCTTGAATATTATCTTTGGATATTATTGAATTAAATGAAATATTCCCCATAGTTGCAAAAGAATCCTTTTGGTCATTAAACTTTAAAAGCAGGTTGAATTTATTTTCATTTGTTGTAATATCTGCATTTATATTACTTATATATAGGCTATCTAAAAAGAAAATATTCCTTAGTACTAAATTTGTTTTGAGATCTTGATTATCTATAATTGCAGAAAGATTTACATTATCAAATATAAGAGATTTATCTATTGAAACCTTATTTGTATTTAAATTTATTTTGAATCCTCTACTATTTGAATTTGCTATTGAAACAAATGTATTATCACTTATATCAATATTTGGAGCAAATATATTTAGAATAGAATTTATATCCTTTATATTTGCATAAAAACTAAATGTGCTTTTTAATTTATAATCTGTATTTATTGTATCATTAATTATTTCTTTTTCTTCTTTGTTCTTAGATAGGAATGTAAGAGAAGGGATATATTTTTTAGTTATATAGGAAATATCTTCTACTAATTCATCATAGAAGAATTTACCCACCATTGTTGCATTTAATATGTCGGAATATATAACAAGGGAATTGCTACTATCTTCCTTTGTACTTGTTTGTATGTTTAGACGTTTTAGTATTAGGGGGTCTTTATTATTACTTTTAAATGTAAGATCTCTTAATCCAAGATTTCCTCTAAGAGAGTGAAAATTTAAATCCTGTATGTCTGCAATAAGTTCTCCTGATATTGAAGTTGTAGAATCTGCAATATTAAAAAGTTTAAGTTTTGTTGGATTTATATTAGAAAATGTTGCATCTGCATAAAGTGTTTTCTTTTCTCCTAAGGAGTAATCTCCTGAAAGATTAACATTAGAAGAATCATCTTTTAGATTTAATTGAGCAGAGATTGTCTTATCTTCTATTGAACCATTGAGGACTAATTCATCATAATTGTTGTCAATTAGATTAAATCCATATAAATTCATTAATAATTCACCCAAAAGATTATCTAAATTTTCTCCGCTTACTTTTGCATCTATATTAATATTTGTTGTTCTAATATATGGAAGAGTAAGTAGTTTTCCTGCATCAAAGTCATTTGATGCAATTTTTGCAGAATATGTTGTTTTATTTTCATTGTTTTCTGCCTTACCCATAATATTTACACTACCTATTGCACTGCTTATTTGAGCCACTGCTTGAAAATTATTTATCTTTCCCTTAAATCTGGCAGAAAGATCAACCTCTTTCATATTATCAATCATTGAAGGAATTGGTAAATTCCCCAACAAATCTCCTAAGGACATTGCCTTATAAGCCTTATAGCTTGTTTTTAATCTTTGAAGTGTTATATCGTATATTGTGTTTTCTGGCTTTGGAAGACCAACAATAGAACCCTTTGCCTTAATATAAGTATCATCATTATTAATAGAAACCTCTAAATTATCACATAAAAGATTGGATAATGTGCCCTCAAATTTCAGATTAACCTTTGCTTTTTGAGTAAAACCTTTTAGGGATTCAGTCCAATAGGTTGCATCTTTCATTCCTGCAATTGAACCTTTCTTTATCTCACCTTGACAAAATACAGAATCTATAAAAGAAGAATAGGTTTTCCAAGAATTTGTTTGCATTAAAACATCAAACCTTAGGTTAGAGTTTTCCGTATTTAATGTGACATTATTTGCAATAATACCCTTTGGAGACACAGAAAACTTTCCAAGAAGTTTTTTTAGATGTAATCCACTTTTTTCTTTAGCTTCAAAACGTTTTATATTAGCATTAATAGAATCTTTTATAACCAAAATATCCTCAATATCGGCATTGATATTTTTGTATTGCATATCATTTATTGCAACCATATCTTTTGGATATTTCTTTTCGTTTTCAAGTAATTTCAAAGAAAAACTAACATTTCTAAGTTTTAATTTATCCACTCCTATTATAAAAGGAGATTTTTCTGTTGTATCCTTTGGTTTATTAGAAGAGAAATAGTCAATAATAAACTTAAAGTTTAATCCTTTTGAAGAAGTTTCCAAATTAAATGTTGTCTTATCCAAAGAAACGCTACTAAAATATATTCCCTTTGAAGAAATCTTTTCAGGCATTTTAACAGCTATTTCATCAGCATAAAGAATAGTATCATTATTTCTATCCAATAGAATTATATTTTTAAGACTTACTCCTTCAATAATATTTATATTTACTGCCCCAATATCAACCTTTGTTTTCCATTGTTTGGAAAAAAAACTTGAAAGATTTGTTGCAACAATTGATTGAATAATTGAGGTGTTTAATAGGGCAATTGATAGGTATAGCACGATAAAGAGTATAAAGAGAATATACCCTAAATAGTACAAAGTTTTCTTAAAGAAAGTGTTTTTATTTTTTCCTTTTGTCAATTTCATTTATTTTTGCAAATATATTACTTTCTTTTGCAATATAATGTTACGAAAAGTAATATTTTTTAATTTTTTTCTTTATTAAAACAAATAAATAAAAATAGGTCTATGTCTTATATATTAGCAATAGAGTCTTCCTGCGATGATACTTCAGCGGCTGTAATGAAGGATTCTTATTTACTCTCCAACGTTATTGCGTCTCAAAAAGTGCATGAAAAGTATGGAGGTGTTGTTCCCGAATTAGCATCAAGAGCACATCAACAAAACATAGTTCCTGTTGTGGATTGTGCATTAAAAGATGCTAATATAGACAAAAAACAATTAGATGCCATTGCCTACACAAGAGGACCTGGTCTTTTAGGTTCTTTATTAGTTGGTGTAAGTTTTGCAAAAAGCCTTGCTCAAAGCCTCAATATACCTCTTTTAGATGTAAATCACTTGGAAGCTCACGTGCTTTCTCATTTCATAAAGGATGAAAACAATAGCCCTTCTCCCTCCTTCCCTTTCCTTTGTCTTTTAGTTAGTGGAGGAAATACTCAATTAATAATGGTAGATTCTCCATACAAAATGGAAATTATAGGGAAAACAATTGATGATGCAGCAGGAGAAACCTTAGATAAGGTTGCAAAGATACTTTCACTTCCTTATCCGGGAGGACCACATATTGATAATCTTGCAAAGAAAGGCAACAAAAATTTCCTTACTTTTTCAAAGGCAAATATGCCAAACTATGATTACTCTTTTTCTGGCGTTAAAACAAGCATACTATATACTCTAAGGGATAAACTAAAAGAAGAACCCTCTTTCTTAAAAGATAATATTAATGATATTTGTGCTTCTGTTCAAAGTTGCGTTGTTGATATGCTTTTAAATAAGATGAGAAAAGCTGCAAAGGATTTTAAAATAAAAGATATTGCAATTGCAGGAGGTGTTTCTGCCAATTCCTATTTAAGAGAAAAAATAATAGAAATGGGGAAAGCAAATTCGTGGAATGTATTTATTCCTAAAATAAGTTACACAACAGATAATGCAGCTATGGTTGGCGTTGCTGGATATTTTAAATTCTTAAAAAAAGACTTCTCTTCCTTAGAAGAAGTCCCTTACACAAGATTACAGCAATGAAGATATTTATTGTAGGTTTTATGTATAGCGGAAAGACTACCTTTGGAAAGAAAATTGCAAATACTCTTTCCTTAAAACATATTGATACAGATAAGTATTTTGAAGAAAAATATAATATATCAATTAATGACTTCTTTGAAAAATACTCAGAGGATAGTTTTAGAAAGTTAGAACACGAAATTCTTTTAGAAATAATCAAACAAGATAATATTGTAGTTTCAACAGGTGGAGGTTTGCCTTGCTATTATAATAATATGGATATAATGAATAAGGAAGGCAAAACAATTTACTTAAATATGAGTTTTTCAGAAATAATTTCTCGTCAAAGGCATTCAAAACGTATTCGTCCCTTATTAAAAAACAAAACTCAAGAAGAATGTTTAGTGTTTATTAAAGACCTATTAGAAGAAAGAGAAAAAACATATAAAAAATCACAAATCACAATAAAGGGAAGGGACATAAAAAAAAGCGAAACATTAAATATGCTCCGCTTTCTTTAAAGTTTAAAAGTTTTTATATCAATTTTTATTAGCCTTAATAAGAATTATTCTTAGTGATAAGCATTCATTTGAAGTTGTAACGAACTTGCATAACCAGGATTTGTAACACATTTTGATGTATCTGTTGGTGCTCCTAATGTTGTTACGCTACCACTTATCCAATTTTCATAACTACTATATGCCTCACTTATATCAATCATTTCATAAGGATATTTAAATTGTGCTGTTGGTTTAAGAAGTGCATTAGCAGTCGGATTTAATGGTGTTGCTATTCCCAAAGGATAACCTTCAACACCTTGTAGTAATGTATAATTATCTGATACCTCTGCTACATTAACAGCACAATATAATTTTTCTCCCTGTTCATTTATGATGAAAGGAACTGCATAATATACACTAAATTTACATTGTGGTGCTGTATAAGCGTCCCAAATGTTTGGATATAATTTATTGACAGTGTCAGAAAAATATATCATAGTATCCCTATTCCTTGACATAAGAGTTATACTTTGGTCATTTATTGTTGATATCATTGGAACATTTTTCTTTGTATTTACAAAAGTACCAACAGGAACATTAAAGAAATCTTGATGAACATTCTCTGAAAGAATATAATCATTACCTCTAATTGTAAAACCAAACTTTAAATTAGTTCCAGCTCCACAAGCAATAGCTTGAATTTGCCAATCAGTATTATTATGAACCTTTACTCCTGTTGGATCTGCTATACTCCAAGAATAGGATGTAGAATTAACTTTACGTATTCTTACAACAAAATCATTATAATCCTGATCTCCATAACGAGTATCTTCAAAACAAACTACCATATCTCCTGAGTACATTGCACCATAATAAGGAGCATCTTTTGAAAGAGGAGAATAGAAAATTTCTTCTGTTGTTCCCTTAGGTAGTAAATATTCCAATGGAATATTACCATTAAATATTGTATCGCCATCTGCTAAGATTATTGTATTATAACCTTCCTTTACAGGGGCAATCTTCTTTGTAAATGGCTCTATATTTTGCCAATTTACTCCGCTAACACTTTCTTTTTCTTCTACACCGCAAGAAGCAAAAACCATTGCAGTAAGAACAAATAAGCTCGCTTTTTTTAATAAATTCATTTTCATTAGTATTTTTTTTATCCTTTTATTTTATAATTTTTTTATTCTTTTTTAATATTTAATAAGCATACATAGAAAGTTGTAATATGTTTGCATAACCAGGACCTCTGGTACATTTTGTTGTATCTGTTGATGCTCCTAAGGAGGTTACACTACCTCTTATCCAATTTTCATAACTACTATATGCCTCACTTATATCAATCATTTCATAAGGGTATCTAAATTGATAAGTAGGGTTAGTTAAATAACCAGAGTATGTACTTTTAAGAGGTGATGCTATTCCCAAAGGATAACCTTCAACGCCTTGTATTAAATCGTAATCATTTGTTATTGTTTCTGTATTAATAGCACAATATAATTTTTCACCTTGCTCATTTATAATAAACGGAACTGCATAAAATACTTCCGCAGTAGTTGGTGTTGTTGCTAAGGCAGCATTTATTGTTGGATATAATTTTGTTACAGTATCAGAAAAGTTTATTATAGTATCTCTATTCCTTGACATAAGAATTATACTTTCATTATTTATTGTTGATATCATAGGAACATCTTTTCTTACATTTACAAATGTACCAACAGGAACATTAAAGAAATCTTGATGAACATTTTCTGAAAGAATGTAATCATTACCTCTAATTGTAAAACCAAACTTTAAATTAGTTCCAGCTCCACAAGCAATGGGTTGAATTTGCCAATCAGTATAATTATAAACATGTAATCCTGTTGGATTATCTATACTCCAAGAACAAGAAGTAGAATTAATTTTACGGATTCTTACAACAAAATCATTGTAATCCTGATCTCCATAACGAGTATCTTCAAAACAAACTACCATATCTCCTGTACTCATTGCACCAAAGGTAGGAGCATCTTTTGAAATAGGTGCATAAGATATTTCTTCTACTGATCCCTTAGGTAGAGAATATTCCATTGGAATATTACCATTAAATATTGTATCACCATCTGCTAAGATTATTGTATTATAACCTTCCTTTACAGGGGCAATTTTCTTTGTAAATGGCTCTATATTTTGCCAATTTACTCCGCTAACACTTTCTTTTTCTTCTACACCGCAAGAAGCAAAAACTATTGCAGTAAGAACAAATAAGCTCGCTTTTTTTAATAAATTATTCTTTTTCATTAATATTTTTTTTATCCTTTTATTTTATAATTTTTTATTCTTTTTTTATAATTGGGCACAAAATTAAGAAAATTCCTTAAATTAATTACAAAAAATCAATTTTTTAAAAAAAAGAGCCAATAGCTAACACTCTATCGGCTCTAAAATAAATATTGTGAGTTATCTATTTTTCACTATTAATTTCATTTGTAATTTGCCACATAAATTCCTTAGGAGCCAATTGTGGTCCTTTGGTACATTTTGTTGTATCTGTCACTTGTCCCAAAGAAGTCCTATTTCCCATTATCCAATCGTTATAAAAGCTATAAGCCTCTATTATATCTGTTTTTTCATAAGGATAATTAAATGAGCTATATTGCTGGAATGGATAATAGAATGTAGTATTAACAGGAGTTGCTATGCCCAAAGGATAACCTTGAACGCTTTGTAATTGTGTGTAATCTGAATTTATCATTCCCACATTTAAAGCACAATATAACTTCTCTCCTTGTTCATTTATTAAGAAAGGAACAAATTCATATAATTCTTGTGAAGAAATATATGTAGGTACTGAATATTGTCCATACCAAAAGTCCATATTTAGTGTAGTATCATGAGATAAACTATACTTTTTCATAGATTGAAGGTTGTTTGTTTGAAGTATAGGTTCCCCCTTTTGAACATTTACAAATGTACCAACGCCAACGCCAAAGAAATCTTCGTGAACGTTATCTGATATAATGTGATCCTCTCCATTAATCATTAATCCAAACTTCAATTTAGTTCCTGCCCCTGTTGCAATTGGCTGAAAATACCAAGTTGAACTCCTATTATAATACGCCTTTCTTTGGAAACCAAAGCTATCATACCAACAATTAGAGGTAGTTTTTCTATAAATGCGTACTACAAAATCGTTGTAATCTTGATCCCCCTGACGGGTATCTTCAAAACAAACCAACATATCGGAACATTCCTCAGAGGAATATCCATAAGTGGCTTCATCTTTTGCCAAAGGCACATATTCAATACTCTCTGAGGAGTTCTTAGGTTGCAAATATGTTTGCGGTATTGTACCTTGGAAAATAGTGTCCTGTCCCGCAATAACTACGGTTATATACCCATCCTTTATAGGAGGTATTTTCTTAACAAATGGTTCTAAATTTGCCCACGCTATTTTTTGCTGCTCATACTTATCACTCAATCCGCAGGATACAAATAAAGATGCGATTGAAAGAAAGTAAATAATTTTTTTCATGTTTAATTCTGCTACTTTAATTTGATTAATTATTATTAAATATTTGTTTCTTTTACGCTGCAAAAATATATAATTTTTTAATATGTGCATAAAAAATGTTAAAAAAAACTTATATTTTTTCATTTTTAGGATATTTTTAGGGTATTTTTTGTCACAAAATTCATCCTTTTTTTATTAAAAAACCGCCAAGCGGCATTTATTCGTCCTTACGGAAGTATGGTTTTTTATATATATCGTAATATATTTATACATATATAACTTAATAAAGAAAAATGAAGATTTATTTTACTAAAACGAAGAAATAATTTACTAAAACGAAGATTTATTTTATTAAAACGAAGAAATAATTTACTAAAACGAAGAAATAATTTACTAAAACGAAGAAATAATTTACTGAAACGCTGTTTTATTTTTCTAAAACGAAGAAATAATTTATTAAAACGAAGATTTATTTTACTAAAATGAAGATTTATTTTCCAAAAACCAGCCTTCCGTTAGGACAAATTAAAGGTCGGTTGCCGACTTTCTTAAAAGCATTAAGCCGAAGAAGGTTATAAGACCATTTAATAGGAGTAATTCGAAGTCAAAACTATAATTAAACCATGCTTTTGAGTTCAAATTAAGGACAAAACAAATAATTGGTGAAATTATACAAACAATGGGTACAAATTTATCCTTAACTTTATATTTTGTTATAAGTCCAAAAGCAAACAAACCTAAGAGTGGTCCGTAGGTTATTGAGGCTACCTGATACAAAATATCTATGAGGTGTTCATTTTGGTTGTGATAGTAGAATATTATTACTAATACGAATATAGTAGCAAAAAGAAAATGGATAATATGTCTTAGTTTTGTTTTCTTTTTTTCTGAATAATCCTCTCTTTTTTCAAGGTTTAGAAAGTCTATACTAAAAGCAGTAGTAAGTGAAGTTAGTGCTCCATCTGCCGAAGGGAACAAAGCAGAGATTAGTCCTACTATAAAAATGATTCCAGCTATTGGAGGCAAAAAATTAATTGCTACTGTTGAGAAAAGTTCATCGCCTTTTGCCTGAATCCCCATTTTGTTTGCATATAGGTAAAGGGCAACTCCCAGAAGAAGAAAAAGGAAATTGACAACAAAAAGTATGATTGCAAATGTTGTCATATTTTTTTGTGCTGAGGAAATGTTCTTACAGCTAAGGTTTTTTTGCATCATCTCCTGATCTAAGCCTGTCATAGAAATACAAATAAACATTCCACCAATTATTTGTTTCCACCAACAAAGGCGAGAGGAAGAATCCGTTACTATTAGTTTTGTATAGTCGCTATTTATCGCCTTAGTAAAAAGTTCAAAAGTTGATAGATTCATGGCTTTTCCTATCATAATAAAACTCATAACAAGAGCTATTAGCATACAAGTTGTTTGCAAAGTATCAGTCCATATTATTGTTTTTATACCTCCTTTAAAAGTAAATAATAGAATCAAAAGTAGGAATAGTGCAACTGTTATTTCAAATGGTATATTCCAATATGAGAATACAAATTCTTGTAATACGAATATTACTATAAACATTCTTAGGGATGCTCCAAGTGTTCTTGAAAGCAAAAAGAAGAATGAACCTGTTTTATGTGAATAATTCCCAAAACGAGCACCTAAATATTGGTAAATTGATGTAAGATTTAGTCTATAATATGTTGGCATTAGAACAAAGGCAATAACCATATAGCCAAGGAAGAAGCCAAAAACTGTAAGCATATAGGTGAAATATCTTTGATCAACCCAACCCGGAACGCTCATAAAGGTGACTCCTGAAAGGGAGGCACCAATCATTCCATAGGCAACAACAAACCAAGGAGAGCGTTTATTGCCTGAGAAAAAAGATTGACTATTTGCTTTTCTTGATGTGAAATAAGTGATAAGAAAAAGCAATAGTGTGTATATTATAAAAACAAAAAATATAACTTTATTCATAAAAAATAAAAAGACTTTGTATCTTTGTATAATTGTTTTGCTTGTTTTTAGCAGGAACAAAATTAATATTATTTTTTCAAATCATTAATATATTTATGGAATATCCTTCTTTGTTAGTTGAAAATGTTGTTGAGGCTCTATCGCATCTTCCTGGTGTGGGGAAGCGTTCTGCTTTGCGTTATGCTCTTTATCTTTTAAAACAACCTCCACAAAAGAGTCAAATCTTAGCAAATGCAATATTGGATATGAGATTAAATATTAAGTATTGTAAGAAGTGTCATTGTATATCCGATAATGATATATGCTCTATATGTTCTCAAACAAAAAGAAATCATAAGCAAGTTCTCGTTGTAGAAGACTTAAAAGATGTTATGGCAATTGAAAATACAAGCGAATATAATGGAGTTTATCATATATTACAAGGAATAATCTCTCCTATTAATGGAGTTTTTATTGGGGATTTAACAATAGATCATTTAATAGAACGCATAGTTGATGAGGGCATAGAAGAGATAATATTTGGCATTCCTACAACTGCTGATGGAGAAATTACATCTCATTATATAAATAATCGCATTTTGGAGAAAAAACCCAATATTATAATAACCCAAATCTCACATGGAGTACCCATTGGTGATAATCTTGAATTTGCAGATCAAACAACGATTGCTCGTTCTATTAAAAACAGGATTCCATTTAAAGACTTAACAAAACAAAACGATAAATAGTAGAAAATAAAAAAAACATAAATTATGAAAAAAGTAGTAATTATTGGAGCATCACAAGGAATTGGAAGGGAGATTGCAAAGCATTATATAAATGATGGAGCAATTCTTGGTATTGCATCGCGTAAAGAGGAAGCATTAAATACTCTTAGAGAGATTTCACCTCAAAAGGTATTTTGCAAAAAGATTGATGCCTCAAAACAAGAGGCTATTTTGCTTTTGGAAGAGTTAATCTCATCTATGGGAGGTATGGATACCTTTATTTATTGTGCTGGGACAGGTTTTGTGAATAAGGAATTAGATATAGAAAAAGAAATTACAACAATTGGAGTCAATGTTTATGGCTTTACACTCCTAATGGACTATGCCTTTAATTATTTTTCTAAACAAGAAAAAGGTCATTTGGCAGTTATAGCATCAGTTGCTGGAATAAGAACTCTTTCAATTTGTCCAGCATATTGCTCTTCTAAGAGATTTAATATAATGTATATGAAAGCTCTTTCTACTTTGGCAAAGAAAAATAAAAAAGATATACGTTTTACAACGATAATGCCCGGGTTCATAGACACAGCTTTGATAGAGAATGGCTCTTATCCAATGGTGACATCCTTAGAAAAGGGAGGAAAAGGCATATATATGGCAATAGAAAAAGAAAGACGCAATGCTTTTGTTCCAACCTATTGGGGATTTATTGCATTTTTTATGCGTTTAATTCCTAATTTTATTTGGAGAAAAATAATATAAAACCTTATTAATTCGTTATATATAATAAATAAATCTTATTTTTTATGCATTTAGAAACTATAAATCAAAAAAGACCTGCAATATTAGTACCATACGATTTTGGATTAAAGGCACAGGCTGCTTTAAATGAAGCAATCACTATTACAAAACAATTAGACGGAATAATGTATATTCTTTCTGTTGTTAGAAAGGGAGACTTCTTTTCCGAGCTTTTCAGAAAGGAGAACGACAATATAAGGATAATAAATGAGGTTGAGGAAAAACTAAAAGAGATTACCACTAAGATTAGTAATGAAAATAATATAGAAATAAAGGTTATTGTTGAACAAGGCTCTCCTTTGGAAGTCATACTTTCTAATGCCTCAACTTTGGATGCTCAATACATCGTTATGGGACAAATAGAAAGCAAATCATCTTTTGATTTGGGACTTTTTGGAACAAGCATAATGCAAATCATTGCCCTATCTCCCTGTCCTGTTATGACGGTTTCTGCAAAAAATATAAAACAAGAAGGATTTAAAAATATTGTTTTGCCAATAGATATTACTAAGGCTACATTTGAAAAGATTAATAAAGCTATTCTTTGGGCAAGATATTATAAGGCAAAAATACATTTAATTGGCGTACTTTCAGGAGGCGTTCCTTTAAATGATAGTAGGTTAAATCTTAAAATGCAGAGAGCTGGATTTATTATTGAAAGAGAAGGCATAGAATACTCTTCTTACATATATCCAAAGACTGATACCCCATTGCAAGAGGTCATATTAAAACATGCAGAAGAGAATAACGGAGACCTACTTATGATAATGACCCATCAAGAACTTGGAGTTAGGGATACATATATAGGAGCTGTAGCACAAAAACTTCTAAGAGAAAGTCCAATTCCTGTACTTTCTTTCACCTCAAAAGCAATTGAACATAAGACATACTTTGTTTCCAATTTCCTACCTTTGGAAATATTAAGCAATAAGGATATTGAGCAGTTGAATAATTAAAAATACAATAATAGAATAATAAATGAAAACAATATTATTAATAGCATTAGTTGTTGTAATTGCAGGATTATTACTATTCTATGTAGTGAAAGAATTTATTAAAACCTACAAGAATGAGCCAGAAAGCAAGGAAATTGTTGATGAATTAGAGGATAAGGATAGGTTATAGTAAATTTTATTTCATTAAAATAGAGTATATACATTAGTAAAATTAATAAAAAACGAAATTGTTTCTAAATAATATCCCTTCTTTTCCACTTATACTTTCCCCAATGGAGGCTGTGACTAATCATACTTTTAGAATGATTTGCAAAAAATGGGGATGTGATATTGTAATTACAGAATTTATTGCATCCGATGCTTTGATTAGAAATATAGAACAAAGCACAAGGAAGATGCTTTTCAAAGAAGAGGAGCGTCCTTTGGGAATACAGATATTTGGTTCTGATGAAAAGACTTTGGTTTCTGCTGCCTTAGTTGCACAAGAGAGGAATCCAGACTTTATAGATATAAATTGGGGATGCCCTGTTAAGAAGGTAGCACAAAAAGGTGCAGGAAGCGGAATATTAAACGATATTCCCAAGATGATTTCTCTTACAAGTGCTGTTGTAAAACACACAAAACTACCCATCACAGTAAAGACTCGTTTGGGTTATTCTGAAAATAATAAACCCATAGTTGAAATAGCAAAACAATTACAAGATGTTGGAATATCTGCATTGAGCATTCACGGAAGGACAAAGCAACAATGTTATAAGGGAAATGCTGATTGGACACTAATAGGTCAAGTAAAAAATGATCCATATATAAAAATTCCTATATTTGGTAATGGAGATATTTCTTCCCCACAAATGGCTTTGGAGTATAAAAACAGGTATAATGTAGATGGAATACTTATTGGCAGGGCTGCAATAGGGAATCCCTTTATATTTAAACAAACAAAACAACTATTAAATAATGAAGAAATAAGTCCAATTACAATGGAACAAAGAGTAGAGACTTGTAAGGAGCACTTAGATGGTTTAATTTCTTTTTGTGGAGAAAAAAGAGGAATTTTGGAAATGAGAAAAAACTACGGAGGATATTTTAGAAATATTCCCGATTTTAAGTCTTATAGAATAAGACTCGTCACTCTAAATGACTATGACCAAATTATAAATACTCTAAATGAAGTTTTAGAAAGGTTTTAGTTTAGTTTTTTTTATTAAAAACTATTTCTTCTTTAATGCTTTTCTATAAGTTATAATTCCTTTTTCACTATCATATATTTCAATTAGTGGAGTATTTTCAGCATAATTATTATTTAATAGGTATTCTTCTATCTTTGGATAAACCCTCCTCTTTCCTATTATTGAAGAAAAGTAGCCTCTATATGGAAATTCTATTACTAAGTATTCTCGTTTTGGAATAGTTTTCAACTCAAAAGTTTTTGATGCTTGCTCCAAACGATTATGGCTAACATCCTCTGCAAGACATCCTACATCAGCTTTTAAATTTGATGCTTCATCTTCTTGATTGTTATAGTAAATTACTACTTTTTTATAGTTGGTTATATCATATTCGCTTGAAAGTTCTTCTGCTATTGAATTAGAAAGCTCTCCTACTGCAGAAATATCTCCTTTCAAAGGCTTAGAAATTATCTTTTCTCCTCCATAATTAAGCGTTTTTATCTCTATTTTATTAAATCCTCCAAAGTAGGCATACAATCCTGCAAATATTATTGCAAGAGTAATTATCCAAATAATTATTTTTTTCACCGAACTCATAAAATCATTTTTTGTAATTAACTAAATCTCGGGAGCAAAGATAATAAAAAAATAATAAATTCCATATCTTACATATATTTTATTAGGACTTTACACCTATTTTTTTTGCCGCTATCGGCAAAAAACACTAATTTTGTTCCCTATTTTAATAGTTTTTTGCCGATAATTATAATTTATGAAATATATATCATCAAGTCAATATGCCGCAAAGAATGGTATCTCAGAAAGAAGTGTAAGGAATTATTGTGCCTTAGGAAAGATTGAAGGAGCATTTCTTAATGGTGGGACTTGGAATATACCAGAGGATGCCCCCCTACCCTTAAAACAAGGAGGCAAAAAGAAGGTTTCGCCTCTGCTTTTAGCTTTGCGTAGGGAGAAAAGTTCCTCTCTAAGAGGAGGGATTTATCATAGAACTCAAATAGAACTTACATACAATTCCAATCATATAGAAGGAAGTTGTCTAACAAAGGAAGAAACTCGCTATATTTTTGAGACAAACACAATAGGCATTAGGGAAAACAGCCTAAATGTGGATGATATTATAGAAACCATTAATCATTTTCGTTGTATTGACTTAGTAATTGACCAAGCTGAAAACAAGATTTCAGAAAACTTTATTAAGCAATTGCATCTTATATTAAAAAGTGGCACATCCGATAGTAGTAAGAATTGGTTTGCTGTTGGAAGTTATAAGAAACTACCTAATGAAGTTGGAGGGATGGAAACGACTCCTCCAAAAGAAGTTCATAAACAAATGAAAGCTCTACTTGAACAATACAATAGAATAAAGGAAAAAAACCTTGAAGATATTCTTTCCTTTCATGAAAGATTTGAAAAAATACATCCCTTTCAAGATGGAAACGGAAGAGTTGGACGATTAATTATGTTTAAGGAATGCTTATCTAATGGAATAGTTCCCTTTATTATTAGTGATGATTTAAAGATGTTTTACTATCGTGGCTTACAAAATTGGCAAAATATTAAAGAATATTTAATGGATACCTGCCTTACGGCACAAGATAATTATAAAACAATTTTAGATTATTTTCAAATCAAATACTAATACCTATATTTTTTATTCCTCTTATGCCTTTTCCTATAAGACTTCTCTTTAAAACATAACCTCAAAATATTAAAATATCATAATTATTTAACATTTCACCCCCTATTTTTTACCCCATTTTTAACACTTTAGCAAATAATTTTGCCAAAATTTAACATTTTTTAACATTTCATTCATTTTTTGTCGGCAACCGACCTTTGTTTTTCCTAACGAAATTTCAGCTTTTCAAATTATTAATTATCAATATAATTCAAGCAAACTTCAATCCATTTTTCTAAATTTTTTATTAAAAAAACCAAAATCTAATTTTTAAAGAAAAAAACGAAGAAAAATTCAAATAAAACGCTGTTTTATTTTGCTAAAACGAAGAAATAATTTGCTAAAACCTCGTTTTAATTTTCTAAAACGAAGATTTATTTAAGAGCAACACGCTAATAATTAGATAATTATTTTATAAATAAAAATGAAAATAAATTTTTGGGGAAATATTATGTTTTTTGCCTTAAAAAGAAACTTTGTTTCGGCAAAGATATAAAATTATTTTCAAAAAAGCAAATGGGAAATTTCAGTTTTGAAATTTTGAATTTAACATTTGAAGGAAAAAATGTTAAATATTTTCTTTTTGTGATTTTTTTTAAAAGCAATATAATGATTAAGTATTATAAGATAGCAAATTAAACTTATTCTTTTTTTTGTGTATTTTGATTAATTTATTTATTTTTCAATAACGATATTATCTCTACTTATTAAGGTGTTTTGTATTGTATTTACATAATAAGGATTGTATTTATCTGTGACTTTTATGTAGTTATCTGTAAAACCGAAAAACATTCCTTCTTTTTTATCACTTTCCCAAAGAATCTCTCTTTTTGTTCCAATGAACCTATTGTAGAAGTCTTTTTTCTTCTTTAAAGAAACCTCTTGCATAATATGGCTTCTTTCTCTTCTTAGATTTATTGGAACTTTTCCATCCATTTTTATTGCTAATGTATTGGGGCGTTCTGAAAAGGTAAAAACATGAAGAAAGGAAAGAGGCAGTGAGGAAATAAAGTTTATACTTTCAAGAAATTCTTCTTCACTCTCGCCATTAAAACCTACAATAACATCTGCTGCAATAAAGGCATAAGGCATTATTTTATGAATATAGTTTATCTTATTTTCAAAAAGTTTTCTATCGTAACGGCGATTCATTTTCCTTAATAAACTATCTGTTCCTCCTTGAAGGGGTATATGAAAATGAGGCATAAAACTACGAGAATCCTTAACAAAGTTTATTATATCCTCTGTTAGCAAATTGGGTTCTATGCTTGATATTCTAAATCTTTTTATTTGTTCAATTGTATCTAATTTTTTTATTAATGAAAAAAAGTCTTCATTTACTCCTTTTCCGAAATCGCCAATATTAACTCCTGTTAGGACAATTTCTTTTACATTATTTTCACTTAGTTTTAAGGCATTATTATAAGCCTCTTCTATTGTAGAAGAACGGGAACGACCTCTTGCAAAGGGAATAGTGCAATAAGAACAAAAATAATCGCAACCATCTTGGATTTTTAAGAAGCTACGCGTGCGATCATTTACTGAATAGGAGGAAACAAATCTTTTTTCCTTGCTAATATCCTCTACTTTATCAATAACATTATTTTCTTTTTCACCTTTCTTATTATCATTTTCTTTATTTATAAAGTCTAATAGAAGATGTTTATTTGTGTTTCCAAGAACAATATTTACGCCTTTAATATTTTTTATCTCTTCGGCGTGAATTTGAGCAAAGCATCCAATAACTGCAATTGTTGCTTTGGGATTTATTTTACTGCAATTATGTATTGCATTCCTGCATTTCTTTTCTGCAACAAGTGTAACAGAGCAAGTGTTTATTACATATACATCGGCAAATTCCTTAAAAGGAACAATCTCATAGCCATTATCCAAAAATGTTTTGCTAATTGAGGAAGTTTCTGAAAAGTTTAACTTGCATCCTAAGGTGTGAAAGGCAACTTTTTTCATCTTTTTATTAGTGTATTTCTTAGTTTTGTTTAGTTATTGAGCATTTCAATAAAGTCCTTTTCTGAAATTATGGGGATGTTTAGCTTCTCTGCCTTCTTTCTTTTCTCCTCTCCCATTTTCTCTCCCGCCAAAAGGTAGTTTAATTTTGAAGAAATTCCACTAAGAACTCTTCCTTGATTATCCTCTATTGCTTTTTTTATTGAATCCCTACTAAAGGTTTCAAAGGTTCCACTTACTACAAAACTTTTTCCAAGTAGCTTATTACTTAAAAAGGTCTCCTTTATCTCAAAATTTAAACCTCGTTTTTTTAATTCATTTATTAGAGATATATTTTCTTCATTTGAAAAATAACTAACAATACTTTGAGCTATCCTTTCTCCAACTTCATCTATTTGTAGTAGATCTTCCTTTTTTGCACCTATTATATTATCTATACTCTTATATGTCTTTGCTATCTTCTTTGCAAGTACTTCTCCAACATATCTTATTCCCAAAGCAAAAAGAACTCTTTCAAAAGGAACATCTTTTGAAAGAAGGATTGCCTCAATTATATTCTCTGCTCCTTTTTTCTGTATTACGCTTTTCTTATCTTCATCCAAAGAGGTTAAACCAATTAATTCTTCTTTTTTTAGATCGTATATATCATAAAAATTTGAAATAAGGTTGTTATCTAAGAGGTATTTCAATCTTTCCTCTCCCAGAAAAGCTATATTCATTGCCTTCTTACTAACAAAATGCTGCATCCTTCCTAAGATTTGAGAAGGGCAATGATTGTAATTTGGGCAATAATATCCAGCTTCACTTTCCTCTTTTATTAAAGGAGTATTGCATATTGGGCAATTCTTAATGTATTTTATGTATTCAATCTCTCCTTCCCTCTTTTCTCTTTTATCAAAGTTTATTCCAACAACCTTAGGTATTATTTCTCCTCCTTTTTCTATATATATATAGTCATTATATGCTAAGGAAAGTTTTTGAATAAACTCTTCGTTATGTAAGGAAGCTCTTTTGACAATTGTTCCTCCAAGAGATATTGGTTCAAAGTTAGCAACAGGAGTTACAATACCTGTTCTTCCAACTTGATATTCTACACTTATTAGTTTGGTTTCTTCTCTTTGAGCCTTGAACTTATAAGCAGTAGCCCAGCGAGGAGTTTTATTTGTTGCTCCTAAAACGTTCCAGAGTTTTGTATCGTTGAGTTTGATTACAATTCCGTCTATATTAAAATCTAAATTAAAACGTTCTTTATCCCAATAGTTAATAAATTCAGTTATCTCTTCAATACTATTACATATAGCCATAAATTTTGGAATATTAAATCCCCATTGCTTTGCTCTTTGTAATCTTTGGTAATGAGTTAAACTTAATATCTCTTCATTTATCTTATCATTGGTATTATCTTCCTTTAATAATAGAAAATATAAGAAACATTCCAAGTGTCGTTTTGCTGTTTCTCTGCTATCTAATAGCTTTATGCTACCAGAGGCTGCATTTCTTGGATTAGCCAATGGCTCTTGCTCGTCAATAATTCTTTGATTGTTGAATTTCTCAAACTCTTTTAATGGAAATATTACTTCTCCTCTTATTTCAAATTCTTCGGGATAGTCCTCTCCTATTAATTCCAAAGGAATGGAATTAATGGTTTTTATATTTTTTGTTATATCATCGCCCCTTATTCCATCACCTCTTGTTAGGGCACGTTGTAATTTCCCATTTACATAATTAAGACTTACTGCAACGCCATCATATTTCAACTCACAAACCCATTGTAAAGCATCTTTCAATGAAAGACTATCTTCTGCTCTTTTTACGAAATCTTTTATCTCTTCTATTGAATAGGTATTGGCAAGTGAAAGCATAGGGAAACTATGTTCTACTTGTGTGAAATTCTTACTTACTTCCCCTCCCACCCTTTGAGTTGGTGAAAGAGAGAAAAACTCCTTATCAAAGTTGGGATTCTCCTTTTTGTATTCCTCTTCTAAGGCTTCAAGTTCTTTTAATAGGAAATCAAAGGTTTGATCATCTACTGTTGGATTATCTAAAACATAATAATTGTAATTATGTCTATTTATTTGTTGTCTTAACTCAATAATTTTGTTATAGAGTTGGCTCATCTTCTTTTTGCAATTCTTTTGTTATGTCTTCATCAACTAAGTTATCCTTGCGTGTAACTTTAAGAGGATTCTTTGTAAGAATGTCGTATTGTTTTCTATTATTAACTATATCCATTGCTAAAAAGACTGCATTACGGAAACTCTCACATGATGCAATATTTTTCCCTGCTATATGGTATGCAGTTCCGTGTGCAGGAGATGTTCTTACGTATTCCAACCCCGCAGTGAAATTTACACCACTTTCAAAGCTAATTAACTTAAATGGAATTAAACCTTGGTCATGATATAGTGCTAATACTCCATCGTAGTTCTTAAAATCTCCTGTTCCAAAGAAACCATCAGCAGGAAAAGGTCCAAAGGCGAGGATATTATCATCAAAAGCCTTCTTTATAGCAGGAAGAATTATCTTTTCATCTTCATCTCCGTTGATTCCATGATCGCCAGCATGAGGATTTAAAGCTAAGACTGCTATCTTTGGCATTGAAATTCCAAAATCTCTTCTAAGGGATTGGTTGAATACTTTAAGTTTATTTAGAACTAAATCTTCGGTAATAGTACTTGAAACATCTTTTAGTGCCAAGTGATTCGTCATTATACCAACCTTTACCCTATCGCTACTCATTATCATTAAGGAATCCTTAGCTCCAAACTTCTTTGTGAGATATTCTGTATGCCCTGAAAAATGAAAATCCTTAGATTGAATATTCTTTTTGTTTATTGGAAGGGTAACTAATGCATCTATCTTTCCCTTCATTAAGTCATCCGTTGCCTCTTCTAAGGATTTTTCTGCTAAGACTCCTGCTGTGGGGGTGGATTGTCCAACTTCTATCTTTACCTCTTCTTGTATTATGTTTAATACATTTAATTTTCCTTTTTCAATATGTTCAGTAGAACGAATATTTACAAAGGGAATATTGGGCGTATCTGTAAGTTTCTTATAGTAGGATAAAATTTTTGATGAACCATATAGCACAGGAGTACAAGATTCCATAAGACGAGTATCGCTGAAACATTTTATCAGTACCTCATATCCTATACCATTAAAATCTCCTTGCGATATTCCTAATCGTATATTCCTATTTTCTTTCTTTTCTTTTACCACTTGGTGTAAATCAATATGATTATGGTTATTCCTATTTTCTGTTTTCTCTGCCATATTATTTTTGTATAAAATATTTTTCAATAAATTCAACCATTAATCTCACACCCCAGCCTGTTGCACCATAACCATAATAGTTTTGTTTCTTCTCAAAATATGCAACACCTGCTATATCCAAATGTATAAAAGGGAAATCTGAGGTAAAATGTGCAAGGAATTTGCCTGCACTTATCATACCTGCATATTTTTCTCCTGAATTTTTAATATCTGCAATATCACTTTTGATTATCTGATCATACTCTTCCCAAAAAGGGAATTCAGCTAAACGTTCGTAGGTAAGGTTTCCTGCCTCTTTCATATTATTTATAAACTCCTCTGCATTGTTTTGCACAACTGCACAGCCAAAAGGACCAATTGCTCTTTGAGCCGCACCAGTCAATGTTGCAGCATCTACAATCAAAGCAGGGTTATATTGCTTTGCAAATGCTAAGGCATCGGCAAGTATCATCCTTCCTTCGGCATCAGTATTTACAACCTCTACATTTGTTCCGTCATACATATTAATAATATCTCCTGAGGCGTAAGCATTACCATTAGGGCGGTTGTCAGTTGCAGGAAATAGACCAATAATATGAACAGGTAGGGACAATAAGGCACAAGCATAGATAGCACAAGCCATCATTGCAGCACCTGCCATATCGGTTTTCATCTCCTCCATGTAGTCTCCCGGCTTTATATTTAAGCCTCCCGTATCATAAACTATGCCTTTACCAACCAAAAGTAGAGGTTTTTTGTTCTTATATCCCTTAGGCTTATATTCCATAATGGTAAATGTAGGCTCATCAACGCTACCTTTATTTACTGCAAGTAAGCCTCCCATTTTCAAATGCTCAATTTCCTTCTTATGCATCACTTCAACCCTTATTCCAGCTTCCAAAGATAGGTTTGTTAATGCCTCAGACAAACCTGTAGCATTTAAAGAACATACAGGTTCATTAACCAAATCCTTACATTTTTCAACGGCTGTGGAAATTATTTTCAACTTTTCTATATCCGAAATTTCAATATCGGAATGAATAATTGAAATATGATCAAAAGGATGTACTAATCTTTGTGGGTCTGTCTTATAATCATCAAAGCAATAACTTGAAAGAACAACTCCTTGAACAAAGCTTAGGGTTTCTTCTTTTGAGGCTTTTGATATAAGATTTATATGACTTATGTGATGCGTATCCAAAAAATCCAAAATCTTTGCCCCAATTTTTCTTAGCTCTTCCATTGTTTTATACTCCTCTTTCTTTATTGGGAATATAGCAACAATAAGCCATGAGTGAATATTATTAAAAGCAAAGAAGTTTTGTTTATTTTCTCTATGCTGATTATTTATATAAACTTCCTGCTCTTGTGATAAAAGATTGTGATTTAATGAAGTTTTTTCATCAACAAGTATTATATTTGAATACTCATTCTTAGGTGTTAATAATTTATCTATGGTTATCATAACGATGTTTTTTGTTAAAAATTTAGTTTGACAAAGATACAAAATAATTTCTTCCTCATATTAGAAAAAGGAAAATATAATGGAAAAACAATTAATTTTGCACCTTAAAATATAAAATATAATTTTATTGATATGAAACAATTAACAACTATTGCCCTATTGGTAGTTTCAAACATATTTATGACCTTTGCTTGGTATGGACATTTGAAATTTAAGGAATATTCTTGGTTTGAAAACCTCCCACTTATTCTTATAATACTCCTTTCTTGGGCAATTGCTTTTTTTGAGTATTGTTTTCAAGTTCCTGCAAATAGGATAGGTTTTCAAGGAAACGGAGGTCCATTTAATCTTTGGCAGCTTAAAGTTTTGCAAGAGGTAATAACTCTTGTAGTATTTACATTTTTCACAACAACATTATTTAAAACCGAAACCCTAAAACTAAATCATCTTATAGGCTTTGTATTCCTTATACTTGCCGTCTTCTTTATATTTAAAGATTAACGAAAAATAAAATATTTAACATTTTTTCCTTCAAATGTTAAATTCTCAAACTTCAAATTTGAAAAACCCCATTTGCATTTGTAAAATATTTTTTGTAACTTTGCCGAAATAAAGCTCGCTTTTAAGGGCAATAAAGCTCTAATGTTTCCAAATTTCATTTTTCTTTATATTTATAAAATAACCACTTCATTATTAATTTGTTATCCTTAACTAAATCTTCATTTCAGAAAAATAAAACGAGGTTTTAGAAAATTATTTCTTCGTTTTAGCAAACTAAAACAGCGTTTTATTCTGGAAAAATAAGGATAAATTAAAAAAAATTAAAAATGTAGAAAAATAAATCAAAAATCCCTTGTATTATATTGAGAATTAATAAATTCAAAAATTGACAAAATTTTAACAAATTTTGAAGCTCTAAAATTGAGCAAAATGTTAAAAATTCGTCAAATTTTGTGTTTTTTTGATGAAACAAATGTTAAAATTTAGTGACTTTTGATAAAAATATTGTTAAAATTTTTGCAAATTTTATACTTTGATTTATTTCTTAAAAGGAAACAAAAAAAGAAATAACATAAAATACACTCCTATCTATGCTATAAAGAGGAAAAAGTTTATATTTGCAAAAAGAAAAACTATAAAACTTTTAACTATGATTTATAATGAGGATTTATTTTTGAATGCTATTAGTGATTCATTTAAGGCATATAAAGAACGTGGTGCAAGAAGTACTGAGAAAATAAAGCCTTTACATAAAGCTATTGCAGATATTCTAAAAAATATATGGGGCAATGATTTTGATGTATTCTATCTTTCAGATACAACAAAAGAAAAACAAGTAGAAGGTAAATATTACTTTAAAGACATAGATATAACAATTACAAAAGATGAAAAGCCTGTTTTTTGTTTAGGAATAAAGTTTGTTACATCTAACTATAAACAAAATGCCAATAATTACTTTGAAAATATGATGGGAGAAACAGCAAACATACAAGCTGTTGGCACTTTGCCATACGCTCAATTAATAATTTTGCGTCATAAAACTCCATATTATAAAAAGAATGAAAGCATAAATCAATCAAAAATAGAGATTATTAATGATAAGGATTTGCAAAAATATTTAAAACTTAACTTTGATACTCCTCAAGTTCATAGACCAAAATATATAGGAATAAAATTAATTGATGTTGATGAAGAAACCTTTAAAGTAACTTCTACTTCTTTGGATGAAAATTTTTCTTCTGAGATTGCATCACTATTAAAGGATGCCCTATCTTTGGATACATTTTTTAATAATATATATAATTACAAAAACTATTTTATATCAAAAAACAATTAGCATCAACTATGGCATCACTACAAAAAATATATAATGAGGAAAAACTTGGTGGTGTTGTTTATACTCCACAAAACATTGTATGTAGGATATTAGATGCAATTTCTTATTCTTCTTTTGATATTTTAGGAAAAAAAATAATAGATCCTTCTTGTGGAGATGGACGTTTTTTAATGGAAGTTGTTAGACGTATAATTAAATTTTCTCCCAAAGAGTTTTTAAAATACAATTTAGAACAAGTCTATGGGTGGGATATTTCTCCTAAGGCTGTTGAAAGTTGTAAGGAAAACTTAAATAGCCTTATAGATAATGAAAACTTAAATATAAATTGGAATATATTTGTTAAGGATTCTATTAAAGAATATGAAAAACCTGATTTATATTCTAAGGAAAATACAGAAAAATTTGATTTTATTGCAAGCAATCCTCCTTATATAAGAATACAACATTTAAGTGGGGAACAAAGAAAATATATACAACAAAACTATACCTTTTGTCAAAGTGGTTCAACAGATATTTATATTGCTTTCTATGAACTTTGTTTAAACCTATTATCTGATGATGGAATATGTGGATTAATAACTCCAAATACTTTTTTCCACACTCAAAGTGCAAAATTTCTAAGGCAACACTTTGTTTTAAATAAAAATTTATTGCAAATAATAAACTTTGGAGATATACAACTTTTTGATGATGCAACAACATATAGTGCAATAACTATATTCAATAAAAAGGCTAATAAAGATTTTGTATATAAAAAAGCAATTACAGAAAACAAATTTGAAAAAAGAAATATAAAGTTCTCCGAATTAAAAGAACCCTTTTGGCAATTATCCACAAATGAAGAAAAAACGATAAAGGGAGAAAAGTTAAAAAACCTTTGTGATATACACGTTGGCATAACCACTCTTTGTGATAAGGCATACATATTCCCAATAACAAATATAGATGACAATTATGTTTATGCCCATACCTTACTTATGGGTAAGATAAAAATTGAAAAAGATATATTAAAACCAATAATAAAGGTATCTAAACTAAAACACTCTTCGGAAGAAATAAAAGAATATGTACTTTTCCCATATAAGAAAGTGGAAGGAAAAAATAGGATAATTGATGAAAAGGAGTTGAAAGAAATGTTTCCTCTTGCCTATAATTATCTTATATCTGTAAAACCTTTTTTGGATAAGAGAGATAACGGAAAAACAAATCCTGTTAGTTGGTATGCCTTTGGTCGTAGTCAGGGATTGGATACTTCTTTTGGAGAAAAGATAGTTTTTTCTCCAATGAATCTTCACCCTAATTTTATATATTGTAACAATAGTGAAGCAACATTCTATTCAGGTTATTGCATAAAGACTAATAAGATTGATGTTAATAAATTAATAAGCCAGCTAAATTCTCAAAGAATGGAAGACTTTGTCTTTATATCATCAAGAGATTTTCGCAATGGTTGGAAGGCATATAATAAAAAGGTGATAGAAAACTTTGAAGTTGTAATTTAAAAGATTATTTAATTATATCCAAGAAGGCTTCTCCGAGAAGTTTGCCTTGAAGAAATAGTCCTCTTTGTGTTAGTTGTGAGGCTCTTTTATCCATTAAATTGCCCTTCATCCAGCTTTCACAAGCCCCCATTCCTCCCATAATTTGATAGAAATCCCATAAATAACAAGAGTTTTCATTGGCAATGCGATTTAAAATATCGTCTATACTCTTTAATCTTTTATTTGGTAAAGAGGCTATCTTATAATCCAATGGTGTTGTAATTAATATGGGAACATTAGACTTTATTTCCCTTATAGTATTAATTATATTTAGGATACTTTCTTCAAAATTTACTGGATTAAACATAGGAGTATAGGCATTTGTTGCTCCGTATGAAAGTACAACCATATCAAAATCCATTGTACTAATATGTTTTTTTAAAAGAGAATCCCTATCATAGAAATAGTAGTTAGAGAGATTGTTTGCAAAAACATCAAAGAGAAAACCATTTTGTGTTGTCTCAATATAGAAACCAAAATAAACAAGATGATAATTAGAATTATTAATCAACTCTATTTGCAAATTCCTAACAGGTTTTTTTAATTCAAATGTTGTATAACCTCCCTCCTCATTATAGGTTGTTTTATATGAAACGGAAGAATTTGCAAGTATAATCTCCATATTTGGATATAGCTTTGAATGATATATTCTGAATTTCTGACAAAGATTATTTGAATTATTTTTTGAATCAAATAGGTTTATAGTTGTTTTTTTTTGAGAAGACACACTTAGAGGTGCATCCCAATGCATAGAACTTAATTTCTTTGTATTAAATTCTGTTATAAGTTGATTGTAGAAAGACTCTATTGATTTTTCATTTAGTGTTTTGTTATCTGTTAAATGAAGTACTCTAACTTGATTTTGGTTAATATTTTCTATCTTTTGTCTTATTGAATTAAATGCTGAATCTTTATTATTCGTTCTTTGTATGTAGTTATTTGAATATAATGCCTCATCTTCTTGAGAAAAGGAGAGAAATGATATTGATATTAGAAGTAGGAATAGAGGAATACTTTTTTTTAACATTTTATATTTAGTCGTTTAATGTTATTTTCCTAAAAATTTGTTCTAAACTTCCGCCCTGTGTTAGATGTTTTGTATTGTCATCTGCCACAACTTGACCATTATTTATTATTATTGTTCTTTCACATACAGCCTCTACCTCTTGCATAATGTGAGTTGAAAGAAGTATTGTCTTTTCTTTTGATAAGTTTTTAATCATTTGTCTTACTTCAACCAATTGATTAGGGTCTAATCCTGAGGTAGGCTCATCAAGAATTAGTACCTCAGGGTCGTTAATCATAGCCTGAGCTATTCCAACTCTTTGACGATAGCCCTTAGATAATTGACCTATCTTCTTGTTTGCTTCTTTCTCTAAGCCGGTTTGCTCAATTACCCTTTGAGTTCTTTCTTTTTTTTCATTGTTATTCATCTTATGTATTGATGCGATAAAGTATAGGAACTCCCTAACGTACATATCTAAGTACAAGGGATTATGTTCTGGAAGATAACCTATCTTTTTTCTCACCTCCAATGAATTTTCAAATATATCAAAGCCGCAAACCTTGACATTACCTGTTGAAGGAGGAATAAAACAAGTGATAATTTTCATAAGGGTACTTTTACCTGCACCATTAGGACCTAAAAGTCCAACTATTTCACCTTTTTTTATCTCCAAAGAAACATTATCTAATGCTTTTTGCTCACCATATAACTTAGTGATATTCGTGATAGAAATTGACATATCCTTATTTTTTTATCTTTTTTATTAAAATATAAAAGTGCGAAATTAGAATAAAAAATGTACTTTTGCAAACTCTTAGGATTTTTTATTTATTTTTATGAAAATAATTGCACAAGAAAATACGAACTTACAACAGCTTATTTTAAGCTCTTTTCCTTCTATGTCCATATCAAAAGCAAAGAAGGTTATATTGTATGGTTCTGTTTCCTATCGTGGAGCAATTATAAAAAGTCCTGAATTAATTCTAAACAAGGGAGAGGAGATTGAATACACAAAATATTCAGGAGGAAAGCATATTTCCAAAGAAAGAACCTACGTTCCCGTATTATTTGAGGATGAAAACATAATTGCTGTTCTAAAAAATGCAAATATTGAAGTTGATTCCAAAGGAAATGATAGGGAAAAAAGTTTATTTGCTCTTACAAAGAACTATGTTAGAAGAAAATGGGGAAGTAGGCAAAACCTATATATAGTAAATAATATGTCAAAGGATGAGGGTGGAATTTTATTATTTGCAAAAAACAAACCCTCACAAGAGTTTCTAAAAAACAATTTAAACAAAGCTATAAGAGAATATCATATTATTGCTTCTGGAAAGTTGAAACATAAGAATGATACTTTAAATTTTTGGCTATCTAAGAATAATAGAGGAAAAATAAGCGTAGAAAAACCTCATGTTGAAGGGGCTTTATTTTGCAAAATAGAGTATAAGACAATTTCCTCTAATGATCATTATGCACATATACTTGTTAATCCTAAGGAATGTTCTTCTGAGCAAATACGTTTTGTTTTCTCCCATATTGGCAATAGTGTTGTTGGAGATAGATTATTTGGATTAAGACAACAGAGTGCTAATTGGCTAAAAATATATTGTACAAGTATTACATTGAAACATCCTTCAACAAAAAAGAATATTACAATTAAGACATCTTTACCTCTAACTTTTGAGAATGTAAATTTACCTTTATATTATAAGGAGAGTTGTCCGAGTGGTTTAAGGAGCGCGCCTGGAAAGTGCGTAAAGCTCTAAAGGCTTTCAAGAGTTCGAATCTCTTACTCTCCGCAAAAGGAAAAAACAACCTTTACTTTATTAGTAAGGGTTGTTTTCTTTTTATATGATATATAAATTATGATTCTATAAATATGTATTAACAAAACGCTATAAATAAAACGAAGAAATAATTTTCTAAAACGAAGATTTATTTTTTTGTGTTTTTATTTATTGTATTTTTAAACAAATTTTAATAAACCTTTTTCTCTATCCTTTATTCTTTTTGCTGGAATACCGAGATAAATTCCCCAAGGAAGAAGTGTTTTATTGACCATTGACATAGCTCCAGTTACGGCTCCCTCTCCTATTGTTATGTTTGGCATAACCAAACTATGTGCTCCGCAGGTTGCATACTTTTCAATTACAACCCTACCGCCAGTTACATTAGTTGTCCCTTCTTCCATCATTGGACCTATTAAATAATTTCCACCATAATCATCTGTTGCTGATAAAATGGTACAACGCATAGAAAGTCCAGAATAATCTTTCATCTCTATACCCATTGAACCGAAAAGGGCACAATAAGCAGCAATATGAATATAATTGCCAATTGTTATATCTCCAGATATAATACAATAGTCATCTATCCTTACATTGTTGCCTATACTTATTTTTTCAGGAGAGTATATACTTGTTTTGCGACTAATTAAAACATTTTTTCCAAAACTTTTAAAGCCTATTGATTTTAATTCTTCTTCTGAATAAAATGAGGTCATAATATACTTTTGTTTTATTTTTAAATATTTTTTGAATATTTATTTATTTTGCGTAATTAACAGAACGTGTCTCACGAATAACTGTTACTTTTATCATTCCAGGAAATACCATTTCTGATTGAATTTGTTTTGATAAATCAACAGATATTTGACTTGCTTGTTGGTCTGTAATTTTTTCTGCTGCAACTATAACTCTTAGTTCCCTTCCTGCTTGAATTGCATAAGTTTTTATTACTCCCGGATATGACATTGCAATATCTTCCAATTTATTTAAACGATTAATGTATGCCTCTACAACTTCTCGTCTTGCTCCTGGACGTGCTCCAGATATTGCATCGCAAACTTGTACTATTGGAGCATAGAGACTCTCCATTTCTATTTCATCATGGTGAGCACCTATTGCATTACATATTTCTGGTTTTTCTTTACAACGTTCTGCGAGTTTCATTCCTAAAAGTGCATGAGGTAGTTCAGGTTCGTTATCTGGCACTTTTCCTATATCATGTAGTAATCCCGCTCTTTTAGCTATCTTTGGATTAAGTCCTAATTCTGATGCCATAGTTGCACATAAGTTTGCAACTTCTCGGGAGTGCTGAAGGAGGTTTTGTCCGTAGGAAGAACGATATTTCATCTTTCCTATCATTCTCACTAATTCGTGATGAAGATTTATTATACCTAAATCTATACAAGTTCTCTTACCTGTTTCTATAATTTCTTGTTCAATTTGTTTTTTTGTTTTTGAGACTACTTCTTCTATTCTTGCAGGATGTATTCTTCCATCAGTAACTAATTTATGTAGGGCTAATCTTGCAACCTCTCTTCTTACTGGATCAAAACATGAAAGTATGATTGCATCAGGTGTATCATCAATTATAACCTCTACTCCTGTTAATGCTTCCAATGCCCTAATGTTCCTACCTTCTCTACCAATTATCCTACCCTTTACTTCTTCGTTTTCCAAATTAAAAACTGAGACTGTATTTTCTATTGCATTTTCTGTTGCCGTTCTTTGTATGGATTCTATAACTATTTTCTTTGCTTGCTGATTTGCTGTTAGCTTTGCCTCTTCAACAATCTCCATTATCCTTCCCGCTGCATCTTGTCTTGCCTCTCCTGTCATAGCTTCTATAAGTTGTGTCTTTGCCTCTTGTGCTGAAAGACCTGCAATATGCTCTAATTGTTCAACGCTTTTTTGGAAGGTTTTCTCAACTTCTGCTTGACGAGATGAAAGTATTTCCAATTGTTTATTTAAATTTTCTCTTGCAGATGAAAACTCATTATATTTTTTTTGAAATTCCTCTATCCTATTCTTTAATTCCTGTTCTCTTTGCTTAATCTTATTTTCATTTTGCATCACTTTATTGTTACGTTCCTGCACTTGCTTTTCATGTTCTGTTTTCAATTGCAAGAATTTTTCCTTTGCTTGAAGAATTTTTTCCTTTTTTAATATTTCTGCCTTTTCTTCAGCCTCTGTCAATATTTGTGAACTTTTCTTTGTTAAGGCATTTCTTAGACTTGTTCTTGCTAATAATATACCTACACAACCAAAGATTACTGCGACTATAATACATATTACTACTATACCTATTGTTTCCATTGTCTATATTATTTTATTATTATTTATATTATCCTTTATTTATTGCAGGTAGTTCGGATAATTTACGTGGTGATACTGAAAAAAGAAAAACCGCATCTTTTCAAAAAAACGGAGTAATGAAAAACTCCTGAAATAAAAGATTTGAGTGCCAAATGTTATCAAACTTCCACCGTCCCAAATATGAGATCCCTTACGGGTGAGGCCTGTTTTAGACATATTGAGCGTTCTCTTTTCATTTTTAATGTTGAGTTTACAAACTGAATTTTCTTGAAAAAGATGCGGCTAAATTATTATTACCTCAATTATATACTTCCCTATTTGTTGTCAAGAGCACTATTTATTCTCTCTAAATACTTAAACACTTCTTCACTATTGCAAACATCCTTATCGTTAGACTTCATATAGGATGTTACATATTGCAATAATACCATCGCCAACAAATCTTGCTTATCCTTATAAGCATATTTTTTCGCATAATCCTTAACATTGGTTGTTATAGCTTCAACAGCATTAAGAAATAATTCTTCATCCTCTTTTCTAACCCTTACTTTATAAACCCTATCTGCTATTTCTACATTTACAAAATTATCTTCTTGCATAATAACTATTGGATTTTTTCTTTTCTATTGCTGACTTGTTATATGACCTATACACTTATCTATCTTCTTAACCAAGTTATTTATTTTCAGTTTCACCTCTGTAGTATCTGAACTACTATTTACTACTTGTCCTAATTTTAATATTTTTATTTGTTCTTTTAACTCGTTGATCTGCTCTTGGCTTTTTTTAACCTCAGAGGACAACCTTAATTTATCTTCTTGCAAATTTCTAATAGTAATTTCGCTATTACGCTTATAGAGTATCAAATCTCCTATCTTTTTTTCTATTGATTCTACAAGTGATTTTAGCCTTTCCATTACTTTTTATCAATTAGCAATTTTGCAAATATAATAATTTTTAATTACAGCGTTTTAATTTGTAATTTATTTTTTTTATTTTCTCTTAATTAATCTGCTTTTAATCAATCTTTAATGTATGTCCCATTTTTTCAGCTTTTGTTTTCAGGTATTTTTCATTATACTTATTAATACCTACAACCAAAGGGACGGTTTCTACAATCTCTATTCCATATCCTTCAAGCCCTTTTCTTTTAACTGGATTATTAGTTAATAGACGTATTTTGCTCACTCCTTGATCTCTTATTATCTGTGCTCCCACTCCATAGTCTCTTTCATCAGCCTTAAAGCCCAAAGCTAAGTTAGCATCCACAGTATCCATACCTTCTTCCTGCAAATGATAAGCCTTAATCTTATTTACAAGCCCTATCCCTCTTCCTTCTTGTGACATATAAACTATCATTCCTTTTCCAAGAGCATTTATCATTCTCATTGCCTCGTGTAATTGTTCTCCACAATCACACCTACACGAGGCAAATATATCACCTGTTGCACATGAAGAATGAACTCTTACTAATATAGGTTCATCTTTTTCCCAACTACCCTTCTTTAAGACAAGATGTGTTGCATTATTGTTTAGTTGAGTGTAGGCAATTAGACGAAAATCTCCAAATTCAGTAGGCAGACTTACTTCTTCCTCTCTGCGAATTAGTGTTTCTGTCTTTACTCTATAAGCGATTAAGTCCTTTATGGATATTATTTTTATGCCGTATTTCTTTGAAATTTCCATAAGTTGAGGCAATCTTGCCATAGTACCATCTTCATTTAATATCTCAACAAGTACTGCGGCAGGAAATAATCCAGATAAACGAGCCAAATCAACGCAAGCCTCAGTGTGACCTGCTCTTTGTAGTACTCCTCCATTTTTAGCTCTTAGAGGGAAAATATGTCCAGGTCGCCCCAAATCTTCTGAACGAGTATTCTCATCAGCTAATGCTTTTATGGTTTTTGCCCTATCTGCGGTGGATATTCCCGTTGTACAACCATCTAACTTATCAACCGATATAGTAAAAGGAGTTTCGTGAGAAGAAGTATTTTCTCTTACCATCATATCCAAGTCCAATTCATGACACCTTTTCTCTGTTATAGGAACACACATTAATCCCCTTCCGTTTTTTATCATAAAATTGACAACATCAGGTGTTATTTTTTGGGCAGGAAATATAAAATCACCCTCATTTTCCCTATCTTCATCATCAACACATATCAACATTTTTCCATTAGAAAAGTCCTCAATAGCCTCTTGTATTGTGTTTAATTTAGTTTCCATACTTATAAATTTTAGCTTGCAAAGATAAATAATTTTACCCACTAAAAACAAGACAAATCTTTTTATTGGAAAGATAAACCCGTAGTTTAGGTTTTATTTGAAAAAAACAAAGATAACTTTTTATGTAAAAACAATAATTAACAATTAATTCCACATAAATAAAGACTTAAAATATTATTTTTTTCAAAAGATTTTAACATTTTTTCCATCAAAAACCCCCAAATTTTAACATTTCTTCCTCATAAAAAACACAAAATTTGACGAATTTTTAACATTTTACTCAATTTTTGTCGGCAACCGACCTTTATTTTTCCTAACGGAATTT
>JAISIA010000017.1 GCA_031262295.1 Bacteroidales bacterium
TTGTTAAAATTTTTCAAAATTATTAATCATTTAATTTGCAATATAATCCAAGCAAATTTTAATCCATTTTTCTAAATTTTTCATTAAAAAAGTCAAATTCTAATTTTTGCAGAAAAAAAACAAAGATTTCTTCAAATAAAACGCTGTTTTATTTTGCTAAAACGAAGAAATAATTTTCTAAAACCTCGTTTTATTTTTCTAAAACGAAGATTTATTTAAAGATAATACACTAATAATAAAGCTATTGTATCGTAATCAAAAATAAAAATAAGTTGTGGGGAAATTTCTATGTCTTTTGCCTTAAAAGAAACTTTGTTTGGCAAAGATACAAAAAAGATTTTACAAATGCAAATGGGAAATTTCAGTTTTGAAATTTGGAATTTAACATTTGAAGGAAAAAATGTTAAATATTTTTTGAAATTAAATTTTTTATATATCAAAACAATGGTACTCATCTCTTTGTAAAACTAATGTTATATGCAAATAATGGTAATTTATATAAAGAAACAATACGGGAAAAGAGATAAATCAGCTTATTATTGGTTGTTTTGTTTAATTTCCTTTGCTAATTTTCCCTATTGAATTAGGATAAAATAAAGTTGGATTATTGACTTCCGTAAGGACTAATAAAAGCCTGTTGCAGGCAAAAATAAATGTCGGTTGCCGACAAAAAAAGTGTGAAACTTAATTCATCCTTTTGTGCTGTTGGGTATTTGGCGTGACCCTTGCTCGTAAAGAAAAGGATTATATTAAGCTCACACGTTTTAAATCATAAAATACTCTTAACATTTCCCCTAAAAGCCTTATGTCTTAATCGCCAAATTTCAACAGCAAAGGGATGTTTTTTGGGCACAAATGTAGTAAAATTATTCTTATATAATGAAATATTATATTTTTTTAATGCTAATTTTTTAATTTATTTGCCAAATATAGGGCTAATTTATAGGAACTCTTTATTGAATTTATCCATACTCCCTTCTATTATTAAGGACTGATTCTCTCTTGTTGGTAGGACTCCAAAGTTTAACTTAAATGAGGGTCTTTTCTCATCTCTAATTTTTATTATTATTTCTTTTAAAGCAATAGCATTAGAGGCAGATATATTATATATTCCGCTTTTTCCTTGTCTTTTTTGAACAATTCTTAATACATAATTAGCCATAGTCTCTACATCTAAGTAGGCATATTTTTGCTCTGCTGATGTAAAATTCATCTCAAAACAATTAGGATTATTAATATTCTTTTCCAATGCACTTAAAAGCCAAGAAGCACTTTCTCTCTTACCTTTTATGGGGAATATCCTAAGCCAATACCAAAGAATGTTTCTTTCTAAGCAAAACTCTTTTAATTTGTCTAATACCATAAGTTTTACCCTTGCATAAGCATTAAGAGGATTTGGTTGTTGTGTTTCACTAACAACACTATTGAGATATCCATATTCAGCCTGAGAACCCATAGAGATGAATTTACAAATAGGTGAAAGGGATGCTATAAGTAGGAATTTATCAAAAAGAGTTATGTTTTCTCTTTGCAATATTTCATCATCCCTATCCTCTGCCCTAACTCCTATCCAAGCAGAATGTATTATTATATTAGGAGAAAACCCTACTGCCTCTTCAATAAATGTTTCGTTATCTAAATTAACCCACTTTACTTTATTGATAAAGCTTTTGCAATTTTCCATTGAAGAGTTTTCTCTTTTGGTTAAAAGAAGTTCATAATTGTATTTTATAAGTTCCTCTGCAATAAAAGAACCTATGAATCCTGTTGCCCCACTAAGCAATACTTTTATTCTTTTATCTTCCATAAGGATTGCCTTACTATATTAATAGAACCCGAAGTTAGATCAACAACAGTTGAAGCTTCATTTTCCTCTAATCCATTATCCACAATAATATCTACCTTGTTTTGATATATGTCACAAAAATATTCTGGATTATTATAAGACTCCTCTTCCTCTTCAATCTTAGGCAAAGAAGAAGTTATTATTGGATATGATAGCTGTTCTACTATTTTTAATGCAATTTCATTATTTGGTATCCTTATCCCTATTGTCTTTTTCTTTGTTTGAAGTATTTTAGGAATCTTTGTTGAGGCGAGAAACACGAAAGTGAAGCCACCAGGGGTATTATTCTTAACAATTTTAAATATATCGTTAGATATAGGTTTTATAAACTCTGAGGCTTGCGATATGGAGTGGCATACAATTGAAAAGTTGCTCTTTTCAAACTTCTTTCCTTTTAATTGAGCAAGCCTTTGACTTGCCTTTTGATCTCCCAACTTACAAGCAAAGGCATATAATGTATCGGTTGGATAAATAATTACTCCTCCTTTGTCAAGACAAAGACATATCTCATCCAATTGTCTTTGACTTATACCTTGTGAATGTATTTTTAAGAGCATAATATAGGACTCCTTTCTTTTTTTTTGTGCACACGACAAGACTTGAACTTGCACGTCCGTAATGAACACCACCCCCTCAAAGTGGCGTGTCTACCAATTCCACCACGTGTGCTTTTTCTTTAAAAATAGGATGCAAAAATACATCTTTTTATAAAAAGTGTATAATTGTATAATATAAAATGAATGTAATTAGGGATTATTTATATAAAATATTGTATCTTTGCCCTATTATTGTTTAATAGTTTTTTTCTTTATGGAAAGTAATATAAAGGATATTTATCCTTCTGAAAAGAATCCTTCTTATAATGAAGATGAAGAATTGATGTTTACAGAGATTATGAAATCTCATCTTTACACCTATATAAAGTGGAGTAAGTTTATAGCGACACTTTCCTATATAGGCTCTTTCTTAATTCTTATTTTTGGCTTATTCTATATATTGGTTGATGATTCAGTATATAATAGCAATAAAGAACAAGCAGTTTTTATAAAGATTGTTATTATGACTATATGTTTCACTGGTGCTATACTCTATTTTATTATGGCATCACTACTTTTTACCTCTGCCAATAATATGAAGATAGGATTGGAAAGAGTAGATCAAAAAATATTTGAAATAGGTACTGATAGGCTTGCACGATTTATTAAGTTTATAGGCATTATTACTATAATATTTATTATAGTTTATATACTAAGTATTGTAGCTGGCTTTATTGCAACTTATGTTACCCAATAGAAATTTCGTTTTTTTTAATAAAAATATAATAATTTATGAATAGAAAACTCTTATTAATTAGCAATTCTACCAATAAAGGAGAAGATTACTTGGCATGGTGTAAGTATTTAATTGAAGAATTTTTAACAAAAAACAAAATAAAAGAAGTTCTTTTCATTCCTTATGCAGGCGTTTCTATGGGATACGACAACTATGAAAAGAAAGTAAAGGATGTATTCTCTACTATGGGAGTAAGACTTTATAGCATACATAAAGAAAATGATGCTAAAAAAGCCGTAAATGAAGCTAAATGTATTGCTGTTGGAGGAGGTAATACCTTCCATTTAGTTTATGAACTATACAAAAATGGCATAATGAATCTAATATCTCAAAGGTGTAATCAAGGTCTTCCTTATATGGGATGGAGTGCTGGAAGTAATGTTGCAGGATTGAGTTTAAAGACAACAAATGATATGCCTATTATAGAGCCAGAAAGTTTCGATACTATGGGTCTTGTTCCTTTCCAAATAAACCCTCACTATACCGATTTCTTTGACCCAAAACATGGAGGCGAAACAAGAGATGATAGATTAAATGAATTTATTATTGTTAATCCTTCAATATATGTTGCAGCAATTAGAGAAGCAACAGCATTAAAGTTGGAAGATGGCAATCTATCATTAGTTGGAAGAGACAATAAGATGAAGGTTTTCCATGCCAATATGGAAACAAAGGAATATGGATTAACAGATGATATAAATTTCCTTATGAAATAAATATGGAAGAGCTTGCTTATTTGCAAAGAGGTGAAATAATTCTTTATCCCACTGATACAATTTGGGGTTTAGGTTGTGATGCTACTAACAAAGAAGCAATAAAAAAAATCATTGAATTAAAACAAAGACCTAAAAATAAAAGTATTCTATTGCTTGTAAGTGATAGAGAAATGCTAAGAAACTATGTTGAAGAAATTCCAAAAAAGGCTTTAGAATTATTAGACGAGATTAAAGAACCTCTAACTATTATATATCCCAAAGCAAAAAATCTTCCCATAGAATATCTTTCAAATGATGAAACTATTGGTATAAGAATACCAAAGAATGAATATTGTCAAAGACTAATAAAAGCATTATCTCTACCCTTAGTAAGCACCTCTGCAAATATTAGTGGTGAGAAATCCCCTACCTGTTTTAATGAAATTTCAGAAGAAATCAAAAAAGGAGTTAGCTACATCGCTAATATACCAAAACAAGAAAGCACAAAGCACAACTCAATAATATATATAGTAAAGGAGAACAACGACTATGAACGTATTAGGTAGGGTTTTTAAATTTTACTATCAAGGTTTTTCTTCAATGACTATTGGAAAAACTCTTTGGATTATAATATTGGTTAAACTATTTATTATGTTTGCAATATTAAAAGTCTTTTTCTTTCCCAACTTTCTTTCTTCAAAGGCAGATACAGATAAGGAAAAGTCAGCATATATTGTAAATGAAATGGAAAAAAGAAAGGTTGAACATATAAATTAATACTTTTTTACTATGGAAGATGTTATTCTATTTTCAAGAGCACAATTTGCTCTAACTGCCATGTATCATTGGCTTTTTGTTCCATTAACCCTTGGATTGGGAATAATAATAGGTATAATGGAAACTATATATTATAGGACCAAAAATGAAGAATGGAAAACTATAACAAAGTTCTGGATGAGACTATTTGGGATAAACTTCGCCGTAGGCGTTGCAACAGGACTGATATTAGAGTTTCAATTCGGCACAAATTGGTCTAACTATTCTTGGTTTGTAGGAGATATTTTTGGCGCTCCATTAGCCATAGAAGGCATAATGGCATTTTTTATGGAGGCTACTTTTATTGCAATTATGTTCTTTGGATGGAACAAAGTAAGTAAGGGATTTCATCTTGCCTCTACTTGGCTTACAGTCTTTGGAGCTTCCATTTCGGCATTATGGATACTCGTTGCAAATGCTTGGATGCAATATCCAATAGGTATGAGTTTTAATCCCGATACTGTCAGAAATGAAATGACAGACTTTTGGGCTGTTGCCCTATCTCCTATTGCTCTAAATAAGGTTTTTCATACAGTAGTTTCTTGCTGGGTTGTAGGTTCTATGGTTTGCATAGGAATAAGTGCATACTTCATAATTAAGAAACAAAACATAGTATTTGCAAAACGTAGCATTAAAATTGCAACAATTGTAGGCTTAGTTGGTATTGCTCTAACCATATATTCAGGAGATGGCTCTGCATACGAGGTATCTCAAAAGCAACCAATGAAACTTGCAGCAATGGAAGGCTTATACAGAGGACAAACAAAGGCTCCACTTAATGCAATTGGTATATTAAAACCTCACACAGAGATAATGAATAACGAAAAGGATGTATTCTACTTTGATATAACAATTCCATATCTTCTCTCCTACTTAGGTTATAGAGATTTCAACGCATACGTTCCCGGAATAAAAGATATATTAGAGGGAGGTTATCCAACGCAAAATGGAGAAAAGCCCCTCTCTGCCAAAGAAAAGATGTCCTCTGGTCAAAAAGCAATAGAAGCACTATCAAACTATAAGAAGGCAAAGAAAGAAAATAACACCCTTCAAGCAAATAAAGAACTAAGCATTTTAAGAGAAAACTATGAGAATTTCGGTTATGGATTCATCAAAGACGAAAAAGACTTAGTGCCTAATGTTCCACTAACATTCTATTCTTTTAGAATTATGGTTATAGGAGGTAGCTTCTTTGTACTTCTTCTATTAGTTATGACATATCTAAGTTATAAGAATAAACCCTTTGAAAACTATAAATGGTTGTTGTGGGTTTGTGTTCTTTCAATACCTTTGGTATATATAGTCTCCCAAAGCGGATGGATAGTTGCCGAAGTTGGACGTCAGCCTTGGGTTATTCAAGATCTAATGCCTACCTCTGCTGCAATATCAGCAATAAGAGCATCCTCTGTTCTAACTACATTAATCATATTCTGCGTTCTTTTCACAGGACTTCTCATTGCAGAGTTAAGCATAATGATAAAACAGATTAAGAAAGGTTTTTCCGATAAAACATTATAATAAATATATAAAAACATTATATTGTTAAGTGTTTTGATAATAATGATAAATAATAAAAAAAACGAAAAAAAATAAAACATTAAATAAATTGCTTTATGGACTATAATTTCTTTATTCAATATTGGTGGTTTATAATCTCCCTCTTAGGTGCCATATTAGTATTTCTTCTCTTTGTTCAAGGAGGAGAATCTCTAATACCTGTATTAGGTAAGAATGAATTAGAGGAAACTATGTTGATAAACTCAATAGGTAGGAAATGGGAATTTACATTCACAACCTTAGTGACCTTTGGTGGAGCTTTCTTTGCAGCATTCCCCCTATTCTATTCCACATCTTTTGGAGGAGCATACTGGTTATGGATGATAATATTGTTTTGTTTCATATTGCAGGCTGTATCCTTTGAGTTTAGAAAGAAAGAAAACAATCTTTTCGGCACAAAAACATATAATATTTTCCTAATGATTAATGGCTTTGGTGCAACATTTCTCTTAGGCGTTGTTGTTGGCTCCTTTTTTAGTGGTAATGAATTTATGGTTAATAAGGATAATATAACTAATGTCTTTGCACCTATAATCTCCGTATGGACTAATCCATTAAATGGTATTGAAGCACTCTTTAAACCCTTTAACCTATTGTTGGGATTTGCTGTCCTAACTCTTTCAAGAACATTAGCACTACTCTACTATATAAATAATATAAACGATGAAACAATACAAAAAAGAGCAAAAAAACATCTATATTTTTCTTCAATTTCTTTCCTTGCCTTTTTTATTACCTTCCTAATTCTTCTTTGTTCAATAGATGGATACCAAGTTAATAACTTTTCAAACATAGTTGAACTAATACCACATAAATATTTCTATAACTTTATTGATATGCCCCTTGTTTTAATTATGCTTTTATTAGGAGTTGTTTTAGTTTTATATGGTATATTGAGAACATTAATACAAAAGAAACTATTCACTAAGGGAATATGGTTTTGTGGTATAGGAACAATTCTTGTAGTTTTAAGTTTGTTTTTAGTAGCTGGATATAATAATACAGCATATTATCCTTCCACATTCAACATTCAATCTTCGCTAACAATATATAATTCGTCATCAAGTGCTTTTACCTTAAAAGTTATGAGTTGGGTATCCTTACTTATCCCCTTTGTCTTTGCCTACATATTCTATTGTTGGAGAAAAATGGATAAGAAGAAAATTACCAAAGAAGAAATGCAAAATAAAGAAGAACATCAATACTAAACCACCAAGTGGCATTTAGTCGTCCTTGCGGAAGTGTCGGCAACCGACCTTTATTTTATCCTAACGGAAGTCGGAAAAATACATTTATACATTAATAATCTTAGAAAATTAAAATGCTATTTAAATTTTCTAAAACAAGGATAATTTTATATGTAAATACAATAACTACCAATCAATTCCATAAATTAAAAACCTAAAATATTATATTTTCAAAATTATTTAACATTTCATACCTCAAAAAATACCCCTTTTTTAACACTTTAGTAAATTTTTTCGCCAAAATTTAACATTTTTTAACATTTCATTCAAAATTTGTCGGCAACCGACCTTTGTTTTTCCTAACGGAATTTCAGCTTTTCAAATTATTAATTATCAATATAATCCAAACAGATTTTAATATATTTTTCCCAATTTTTAATTAAAAAACCCAAAACCTTATTTTTTCAGAAAAAAACGAAGAAAAATTCAAATAAAACGCTGTTTTGTTTTACTAAAACGAAGAAATAATTTTCTAAAACCTCGTTTTAATTTTCTAAAACGAAGATTTATTCAAAGATAATACACTAATAATAAAGATATTATATTGTAATCAAAAATAAAAATAAGTTATGGGGAAATTTCTATGTCTTTTGCCTTAAAAGGCTCTTTGTTTGGCAAAGGTACAAAAAAGATTTGATAAATGCAAACGGGAAATTTCAGTTTTGAATTTTTGAATTTAACATTTGAAGGAAAAAATGTTAAATATTTTTTGAAATTGCATTTTTCATAAACCAAAACAATGATATTCATTTTCTTGTAAAAATAATAGTATATCCAAATAATGATAATTTATATAAAAAACAATACTTACAAGAGAAAAAATCCACTGATTATTGATTATTCTACGTAAATTCCTTTGCGGATTATCCCTATTGAATTAGGATAAAATAAAGGTGGGTTGCTGACTTCTTTTTGCTAAATTTTTAATTTGATTGATTAAAATGTTAAAATTTAATTTTAAAGAATATTTAACATTTTTGAATATTTTAAATCAATATTTTATAAAATACATTTTTTTGTAAAATAAACAATATTTCAATATAATGTCTCGTTGTTATAGTAAAAAAAATAAAACTTATGCCATAGAAAAAACTTGCATGAAAGTATCTTGAATTTAAATTTATTGAATATTAACCAATAAAATAATTAATATGACTAATAAAATTGATAAAAATATTAAAAAAATCACATTTTTATTGTTAATTGTATGTATAATCACATCTAAAATGGCCTTTTCGCAAGAAGAAAAAGATAGAAAAGTTCAATTTAAGTTTGATTTAAATTTTGGAACTTCTTTGTTTGATAATTCTAATAATTTTTCTGTATTTGCTGCAAATGAAGGACACAGAAGTTTTGCTTCTGCAATATTTGGATTAAAATGGAAAAGACAAGGAATTGATCTTTGTCTTGATGGATATGCAGGCAATACAATCTATTTTTCAGGCATAAGGGAAAACAATTATTTATGTAATGTAAAACTTAACCTTGTAGATTATATCAATATAACTGACAATTTTTTTATTTCATCTATGATAGGTGCAGGTTTATTAATATCTGATCCCACATTAGAATTAAATTATAAATTATACGATTTAGATAAAAGATTAGGAATTTCCGCTAATTTGGGTCTCGCTGTTTATTATCAGTTTAACAAAAATTTCATTATTAATCTAAAAGTAAATTGTTTTGTTGGAAGATTAAAAAAAGTTAATCTTCCAAAAGAATTTTCTACTTATAAAAATTATATGAATAGCAATGTAATTGCTGCAACAGATATTTCTTTAGGATGGTCTTTAATGATTTAATTTTAAAATCAGAATTAAAAAAATATCTTAATCATTTTTAAGAACACTTATAGAAGCTCAATAAAGATAAAAATTTATTGAGCTTCTTTTTTTGTAAAAGCTCTATAATACTTATTTTTCTTTTTTGCTTACCTTCATTACCCATACATTCCAAAATGGAAAATATGTTATTTTCTAAAAATTTGGTTTTTATTGAATAATTTTTATAATTTTGTCTGCAACAAACAAGTAAAGATTATAATCTTCCAAGTAAAAAAATATAAATAAAAACAACAAAAAAATATGAAAAAGAAAATCATTTTAATTATTACAATCTCTATTACCTTATTAAATTCTTGTACTTTGATTAAAATTTTTTCATCTCTTGATGCAACAGAAAAAATGATCAAAATACAAAACAAACAAATAGATAAGGTTAAGATTGGTTCTGTGAAATTTATTTATAAAGATAGTAGAATCCTTATGCCTGTAATAAAAGATAATAATCCAGATACATTGATTTTTGATACAGGAAATACTTTCACTTTATTTGAACAATCAAATGAGGAACCAATAAAAGATAGTTTAGTAAAAATGCATATTTCTGGAGCATTTAAACCTAAGTATATGTACGTTGATATTACAACTAATGATATTTCTAATGATATAATTTTATGGAAAAATCACTTGGGAATAAAAAAATATATTCCTTCTGATAATTGTTCTAATAATGAATATAAAGTTTTTGGAATGGCATCTTTTGAAAATAGTGTTATTAGTATTAATTTTGACAATAATGAAATCTCTGTTTTGGATAGTGTATATGCAACCAATGATTTTAAAGAAGTAAAATCTCATTTTGATGAAAAGAATGGAATATATCTTTATTTAAAGTTTGATTCAAAAGAAGAAAAGGTTTTATTTGATACAGGTTGTCCTATAACTATGTTTAAGGAAAAATTCTATAAAAATAAAAAGGATACTGATACTATTTTATATGGAGCACTACACAATGATATAGATGGAAATATTCTTTATAAACAAAAGAATATAATTAGTCAAATTGAAATAGAAGACTATGGTTTATCTCCTATTATATATGCACCAAAATTGACAGATAACCTTCTTGGAATGTCCTTTATTCAAAATTTTAATTGGATAATAGACTATAAGAATGATAAAATATTTCTTCAAAAAAGAAAGTCTTCCATAAATCCTAAATTTAATCCCTTACCTTTATATAACACAAAAGTTATTGATGATAATCTTGTAATAACATTAGTAAATCTTACAAAAAAGCCTAAATATGATATTGGCACAAAGATAAAAAAGGTTAATAATGAGATTATAAATAAGGATAATATTTGTCATTATATGAGTCTTTTAAATTCCACAATAGATTGGTCAGAGTTTAATTTGGAAGTAGAATATGAATAAATTAAGTCGTTTTGAGTTAATTATTGGAGGAGCATCTGTACTTTTAGCAATAATATTAAATAAGTTATTAAGCAGTGTATTTTCTTCTTTAATATTAGTTGCAGGATGTTTAACTATGCTTACTTTATTTATTATTAATATAAAACAGCATATATTTTGGGAGCAAAAACCATTACTTACTATATTTGCTTTATTTTATAAATCTATAGCATATATTGCTACTATATTTGCTATTGCTAATTATAAAGGAAAGGATATTCTTTCTTTTATTCTTTTGATTTTATGTATTGCATATATGATAATTGCTTCTTTCTTTAAGAAAAGAGATGATGAAATATTAACAGCCTATATTTATCAAATAATAGAATCGTGTATTTATTTCTCTTTCTTTCCTTATTCCTAAATTACTTTAAATAAATAAAACGCTTCCACAAAAGAATAGTTCTTTATATTAAATTTCCTATAAGAAAAACCATACTTCCGCAAGGACAATTAAAAGCCACTTGGTGGTCGTTAGGACAACTAAAAGCCTGTTGCAGGTGTTGCAGGTAAGAGGAATATTGTCTCTATTGCTTTTGTACTTTCTTTGTCGGAGAAAATCTTTATATTGGGTTTTGGAGAAAGTATTATTTCATAAAACTCTCCTTGTTTTTCTCCAACGCCTTTAATGGCATTAATATTGGCATAGAGTTTTAACTTATTATTTAAAAGTATTAGTTCATTCTCTGTTAAAAGATCAAGTAGGTTATCTATATTATTTACACATAAAATTGTTTCACCACTAAACAAAGTAAGACTTAATTGCTTTCCTTTCTGATAGAAATATGCAATATCCTTTGAAGGAACCATTCTTTTATTACCTATAATATCCAATAGGACTTCTTCTGAGAGAAGAACATCATTTTCCCATTTCTGTTTTTTTACAATATCTCCTATGCTATCAAAATATAGAAACTCTCCTTCTTTTTTATCATCAACATAATGACCCTTAATTTTTATTTTATTATAGTAGTAAAAATCCTCATAAGGACCATTTCTTTTATTGTTTTTATAGGTATAGAAATAATATCCTTTTGCATAAGTGTTTCTATAATATAAGCCATCCTTTAAATCATCCTTATAGTTTATTGTTTCAACCAAAGTAGTATCTCTATCCCAAAAATTACTTTCTCCATTTTTTAATCCATTCCTATATCTCTCCTCTCCTATCTTATATCCTTCGGAAGAAAAATATGTCCAAATACTATCTCTTTTCTTGTTTTTGTAGTAGCCGCGACTTATTAATTGTCCATCATTATTAAAAATCTCATTAAATATATTCTTACCCTTAGAAGAAAAAACATTTATCATCTTTATTGTTTTCCCATCTTCATAATAGTATTTAAAGGTATCAATCTCGTAATTATCCTTAAATTGTCCCTCATAAAGTCTATTGCCTTTCTTATCGCTCTTTGTCCAATAGCCTTGTTTTTGTCCGTTTTCATCTATTTTATTTTGTGAAAACAAGGTTGATGAAAAAATAATAAGGCAAAGAAGTATTAATATCCTATTTTGTTTCATTTTCTATATTTTTTGCGTAACTAATTAAACTATCAAAGCTATTATCTATTAATTTATGATATTTCCTTACTTTGAATAAAGAAGAACAAATCATAATTGTTTGCATATTTAATCTTTTTCCAAATATCATATCACTCAAACTATCTCCCACCATTACACTATCCTTAAAACGTATTGAAGAAAATTGTTTTTTAGCTTTTAAAGCCATACCAACATTAGGTTTTCTACAAAAATTATTTTCTTTTTCTAAGGCAGTGCAATTGAATATTGCATCAATTCTTCCCCCACTTCTTTCAACCTCTTTCTTTAATTTTTCATTTATATCCTCTAAGCTTTCTTTGCTCATCAACCCTTTTGCAACTCCTTGTTGGTTTGAAACAATAACAATTCTTTCAAATTTATTGGAGAGAATTTTTATAGCCTCTAATGCTCCTTTTTCAAATTCAAATTCCGAAAAAGTCTTAACATAGTCATCTATAAGGCGGACATTAACCACTCCATCCCTATCTAAGAATAGGGTTTTATATGTTCTATTTATATATTTTTTTTGTGGCATTATTTCTTAGGAAACATTTCTTCTTCTACACCTTGACAAATTATATGCCCTATCATTATTTGGCATTCTTGAACTCTTGGAGTATCCTTTGAAGGAACAGATATGATGTAGTCGGAATAGTTTTTCATCTCTCCCCCTCCTTCTCCTGTGAAAGAAATAGTAGTTAATCCTCTTTGTTTTGCTTCTTTGAGTGCTAAGACAACATTTTTTGAATTACCTGATGTTGATATTCCAACTAATACATCTCCTTTTTTCCCAACAGCCTCTATCATTCGAGAAAAGATAATATCATAAGAATAGTCATTACCTATTGCAGTAAGAAAAGAAGTGTTGCAATGCAATGCTTCGGAGTTTAATGCAGGACGATCATAGTAGAATCTTCCTGAAAATTCTGCTGCTAAATGTTGAGCATCTGCTGCACTTCCTCCATTACCACACCAAAGAACCTTATTATTATTCTTAAAACAAGCAACCATAACATCAACAATATTCTTTATCTCTTCAATAATAGAATTATTGTTTAAGACCTCTTGCTTGGTTTTTATTGATTGATTTATAATTTCTTTTATATCCATATTTTTTTTATGATAAATTCTCTTTCTTTTCTATTAGATAATGATTTCTACTTGGAGAGTTTCTTCCTATTAGTTCTGCAATAAATCCTGTTAAAAACATTGTTGTACCAATTATCATTAAAACTAATGCAATATAGAAATAAGGGCTATTGGTAATTAAACGCATTGGATTATGGTTTAATGTTGCAACAATTTTCTGAACGCCCAATACTCCTGCTGCCAAAAAGCCTAAGAGGAAGGTGAATGAACCTAAGAGTCCAAAAAAGTGCATAGGCTTTTTGCTGAATTTAGAGACAAAGAGTATGGACATTAGATCTAAGTATCCATTAAGGAATCTACTTACTCCAAACTTACTTTTGCCATATAGTCTTTTATTGTGTTTAACAACCTTTTCCCCAATTTTTCTAAACCCAGCCCACTTTGCAATAACGGGAATATAGCGGTGCATCTCTCCATATATTTCTATACTTTTTACAACCTCTTTCCTATATGCTTTTAATCCACAATTGAAGTCATGAAGTTTTATTCCCGAGAGTATTTCTGTTGTTTTATTAAATAGTTTGGAAGGAATGTTCTTTGTTAATTTTGAATCGTATCTTTTTTTCTTCCATCCCGAAACTAAATCATAGTTATCATTAACAATCATTGAATATAATGAAGGTATTTCATCAGGAGAATCTTGCAAATCTGCATCCATTGTAATTACAACATCACCTTCTGAATGTTCAAATCCAACATTTAGGGCAGCACTTTTTCCATAATTTCTACGGAATTTAATTCCTTTTATATTCTTATTTTCTTTTGAAAGTCTTTCTATTACATCCCAACTCTTATCCCAAGAACCATCATCAATCAATAGTATTTCGTAGGTGTAGTTTTCTTTTTCTACTACTCTTTTAATCCAAGAAGTTAGCTCTTCAATAGAGTCTTGTTCATTTAATAGGGGTATAATAATTGATAGATTCATATTTTTTGTCTTTTTTTGCTTTTTATTTTTCTTTTAAGGAATTACTCTGCGTCTTGTTTTTCTTTTCTGCGTTTTTCCTTTTTCTCCTCATCAATTAGTTCCTTTACCTTAGTTACTACTGTCCCTTTTTCATTTCTAAGTAATATACCCACAACCATTGCCCAAAGAATTGACATAACAGAGGAAAGCATAATTGCAGAAAAGGCTATATAGGAAGGTTGTGACATTTGTCTTATTTGGCTATCTGTAAATTGGCTATTAGCCTCAATTGCTCTTTGCAAAGAAAAACAACGTTCTTGGAAAGAAAGGTCAATGTATTTGGCGTATAGATAAAGGAAAAAACCATAAATTATTGAAGCTACAACAGCAGAACCAAAAGCTACGATATAGCTTTCCTTAAAGGTTATCTTTTTTTCTTCTAAATTGTTTTTATAGAGATAAACTGCAATAAACATAAAGACTAAAAGTGCAATATTTTCTGCATAAGATACTGGTTGAGAAAGAGGCATTGTTAGCCAAGAACGAAAAAGCACTACCAAGCTAAGGGCTATTCCCATAAAGAAACCATAGAGCAAAAGTCCTTTGAAATAGTTTCCATGCATTGTAGATTTATATCTATTTATTAGTTTCATATTATTAGTGTGTGTTTTTATTTTATTCGTCTTTTTTTTCTTCGTTTTAATTTTTTAAATCCTTGTTTTGGTCAGTTAAATCTTCGTTTTGGTTTTCTGTTTCTTCGTTTTCTTTAGTTACATCTTTATAAGGAACATAGTCATTATTATCATTGGGTTTTTCATTATCATTTTGAGAAGAAGAGAAAAGCATTTGAGATAGGACTAATATAACTAAAAGCAAACAAAATAAGTTTCCTATATAATCTCTAATTAATTCAAAAGGCATATACATTGTTTTCAATGCAGATACCATAGTTTCATCATAAATAAGTGCTGTGTCGTAATTCATTTGTTCCAGCGTCTGTTGGGATAACACAACATAGTCATCAAGAAAATTAGGATTTAATTGCACCACTAAAAGTATTTGGAATATTGCATAAATTAGAGTCATAATCAAAGATATTACTGCTCCAAGAGAAAATGCCTTAGAGAAAGTAAGTTTTTCTTTATAGACATTCTTTCTATAATTGGTCAATGCCCAACCAAATCCAAATATTATTATGAAAGAACCCAAAAATCTCCAAATCACATTAGCTTCAAATGCAAACAAGACTGAGGCTATATTATATAGAAAATATGCTCCTCCTATTAATGAACCTGTATTAAATCCGTATTTCCAAATATTTTTACTATTCATGTTATTATAATTTTTCATCTGCAAAGTTAATAAAAAAAACAAACTTATGCTTTTTGATATTATCAACAAACATATTTTATTTAAAATTCACATAATTTATATAAAAATGAAATGTTAAAATTTTTTAACATTTTTTCCATTTTTTTTAATTTTTATTTTTTTTATTTTCAATAAAACGTTGTGTATTTGCATTAAAGTCCTTTATTTTAAAATATTTTCTATAATCTATTTAATTTTTATATTTATAAATCACTGAAAAAAAATAAAATAATAAAAAAAATAATAGCTTTACAACAAATCAATATAATGATGCGTTTATTTTCTATTATGGAAGACAGATTAAAACTAAAAGAAGCGATACAAATATTTATGAAACATAATGATGTATCAGAAAGAAAAATTAAACAGGAAATAAATAAACGTATATTTCCCGGCAAAAGCACAACTCAATACGGAAGAATTAACACACTAATAGAAGGAGAAAATCCTCCAATTAGACCTTCATACATAATAGGTATATGTGACATTCTTGGTTGTTCTCCAGAGTTTTTATTAGGTATATCAGAAAAATTTAACAATGAAGAAAAAAATTCTAAAACTAAATCAAGATAAATATCAAGCTTTCCCGATGAAAGATATAAAACATTCTTGTAGTGAATGCGATTTATACGTACCAAGTTCTGGTATTGGAAAGATTTGTTTAGCTCCTGCAAAGATGGATTGTGCAGGAATGGTATATAAGATAGTTAATTACAGAGATATTTAATTAGGCTTAAAGCACAAAAAAACATATTTTGAAATGCTGTTATTAATATAGTAAAAGCAGCAAAAGGGTTATTTGTGTGCCTATAATTTTGATAAAGAAACACTATATTTTTATTTTAATTATTCATTTAAAGCAAAAACACTCCTTTATTATTTGTTAATATTGGAGTGTTTGTCTATTATTAAAAAAGGGTAGAATAAAAACTTCTACCCTTTTAATTTATTTATATGAATAAATATTATAAAATCATTTTATTCAAATGAAAGAATTGCTTGTTTTATTATTTCAATAGCCTTTCTTAAATCTTCTTCTGATATAACCAAAGGTGGAGCAAAACGAATTATATGTTGGTGTGTTGGTTTTGCAAGCACGCCCATATCTCTCATCTTAATACAAACATCCCATGCTTCTTTACCATTTTTAGGTCTTATTATGATAGCGTTTAATAAACCTTTACCTCTTACAAGTTCTATCATATCACTTTTAACCTTGGATATTTCATCACGGAATATTTTTCCTAAATATTCTGCTCTTTCTGCTAATTTTTCTTCTTTTACAACTTCTAAAGCTGCAATAGCAACCTTACCAGCTAAACAAAAACCTCCGAAAGTTGAACCATGTTCTCCTGGTCCAATTGTTAGCATTATAGGATCGTCTGCCAAAACTGCTGATATTGGAATAACACCTCCTGAAAGAGCCTTACCCAATATTAATACGTCAGGACGAACTCCTTCATGGTCGCAAGCAAGTAATTTACCTGTTCTTGCAATACCTGTTTGTACTTCATCGGCAATAAAAAGTACGTTATGCTTTTTACAAAGATCATAACTTGTTTTCAAATAACCTTCATCTGGAACATAAACTCCTGCTTCTCCTTGTATAGGTTCAACTAAGAATCCACAAACTTTTTCACCATATTTATTTAATACATCTTCCAATGCTGCTGTGTCATTATATGGAATACGAATAAATCCAGGAGTAAAAGGTCCAAATTGTCCGAAAGATTCAGGATCATTAGACATTGAAACAATTGTTATTGTTCTTCCATGGAAGTTTCCTTCGCAACAAATAATGATAGCTTCATTTTCAGGTATGCCTTTTACTTTATAACCCCAACGACGAGCCAGCTTCATTGCTGTTTCATCTGCTTCGGCACCTGTATTCATAGGTAATATCTTATCATATCCGAAGTATTTTGTTGCATATTCTTCATAAGGACCAAGGCAATCATTGTAGAAAGCTCTTGATGTTAGAGTAAGCTTTTGAGCTTGATCGGTAAGAGCCTTTACTATTTTAGGGTGACAATGCCCTTGATTAACGGCTGAATAAGCAGAAAGGAAATCAAAATATTTCTTTCCTTCAACATCCCAAACAAAGGCTCCCTCTCCTTTTTCCAATACTACCGGAAGTGGGTGGTAGTTGTGAGCACCATAATGATGTTCCAATTCAATAAATTGTTCTGATTTTGTCATAATAAATTCTAATTTTAGAAATAAAGTGCAAAGATAGTTTTATTTAATTTCCCTGCAAAAAGAAAATAAAATATATTTTATCCAGCTATTTTCTTTTCCAATTCATCAACACTATTTCTGTATTTTCTATCGGTTTGATAGAGATTTTCAACAACCTTACAAGCATGTAAGACTGTGGCATGGTCTTTATTACCACACTTTGCTCCAATTATTGTAAGGGAGTTTTTAGTTAATTTCTTGGAAAAATACATTGAAAGTTGTCTTGCTTGAACAATTTCTCTTTTACGTGAAGATATTTTCATCTTATCAACAGGTATATTTAAATGTTCGCAAACTACTTTTTGAATAAATTCTATTGAAAGTTCTCTTTTATGATTCTTAACTAACTTTTCAACCATCTCTTGTGCCAAAGAAATGGTTATTTCTTTTTTATTAAAGGAAGATTGAGCCATTAAAGATATTAATATACCTTCTAATTCTCTTACGCTTGTTGTAATATTTGTTGCTAAATATTCAACTATATCGTTATTTATGTCAATTCCGTCCTTATATAGTTTGGCTTTTAATATTTTTATTCTGGTTTTTATGTCGGGCAATTGTAAATCGGCACTCAATCCCCATTTTAAACGGGATATAACTCTACTTTCAAAATCTACAAGTTCTGCTGGTGTTTTATCCGATGTTATTATTAATTGTCTGCCTTGTGTGTGTAGGGAATTAAATATTTGAAAAAATACTTCCTGAGTTCCTTTTTTACCTGCAAAAAATTGAATATCGTCTATTATTAATACGTCTATCATTTGATAGAATTGAAGAAAATCTTGTGAAACCTTTCTCTTAGATGCATCAACAAATTGTCTTACGAATTCTTCAGCAGAAACATATAATACAATCTTATCAGGAAAATTTTTCTTAGTTTCTAATCCTATTGCATGAGCTAAATGTGTTTTTCCTAAACCAACTTGTGAATAAATAAAGAAAGGATTGAATGCAGTTTTACCCGGTTGTTGAGCAATTGCCATACCAGCACTACGAGCTAAACGATTACATTCTCCTTCTATAAAGGCTTCAAAGGTGTAGTTTTCGTTTAGTTGAGAAGGTATCTTTATTTTTTTTAAACCCGGAACAATAAAAGGATTTGGTAAGTTTTCAATGCCGTCTTTATTCATATTCATCGGCATTCTTACATTAGTGTTTGTCGTTTGGTATTTATCCATTGAAGGTTGCTGAGTACTTGCAGCAGTGTGAGAATCCATAAGTATAGAATAGTTTAAACGTGCTCCTGCACCTATTTCTTTCCTTATTGTTGTTTTTAATAGAGTAACATAATGTTCTTCTAAAAATTCATAGAAGAACTGACTTGGAACTTGAATGGTTAAAGTTTGATTTTCCAATTTAATTGGACGGATAGGCTCAAACCAACTTTTATACAAAAATTCATTACTCACGTTATCCCTTATTATACGTAAGCAGTTTTTCCAAATTTCATCTAAATTAGTTTTCATTACTCTTAAAAATTACATTCTTATATATAGATTGAACAAAACAGATTATCTGTTTTCTCGTTTTCAAAATTAATTATAAATAAATGGTACTTTTTTTTATTTTTTTCTTTGTTAATTTAATTTTTTTATGTATAAAACCCCCTATCATTTTATCTTTTTACTTTTTTACTTTTTCTGACTTTTATAAATCCTTTTATTTTTAATTAATTACTTAAATTTACAAATTTATTGGCGGAATGTACAATAAAAAAAAATAATATAAAAATTTTTTAACATATTTTTTTAGTTTTTTCTCAACAAACTATAAACAAAAATTGAATTTTTATCATTTCAATTTTCTCTAATTTTGAAATTATTTTTTCGGATAGTTTTTTTCTTATCCTAAATTCTAAATAACAATTTTCATTATCAAAATTATGATTCATTTGTTTGACATCAAATTCTTTCAACACCTTCATTACATCATTCATATTTTCATATTGGAAATTTATAGAGTATATACAATCAAGTGTTTTTTCAATAATTGTTGCCTTATCTATCACATCGCAACTTGCCATCTTGTATGCAGAGGTTAATCCCCCTACTCCAAGTTTTATCCCTCCGAAATATCTAACTACAATTAGCAAAACATTGGTCAATTTTTTTGAAATTAATTGTCCATATATTGGTTTTCCTGCACTAAAAGAAGGTTCTCCATCATCATTCATCCTAAAAACTTCCTTATTTTGTCCAATTATATAGGCATAACAATGATGAGTGGCATCAAAATATTGTTTTTTTGTCTTTGAAATTATCTCTTTTGCCTCCTCTTCATCCTTTATTGGAAACAATAAAGAGATAAATTTACTGCCCTTTTCCTTATATAAACCTGTGGCAAAAGAAGAAATTGTCAAAAAAGTATCATCCATTTTTTAATTAAACATTTTTGTAAATCTCTATAAAATTATCATCAACCCCTATCCTTTCTTTCAAAAGTCTTTTATCAATATCCTCATACAAGGATTTTTTTCCAGAAAAGAAATACTTATTTCCAATTATAATATTTGCCTCATCCCAAAGATTATTGTCTATAAATTGCTTTAAAGTAAAGTATCCGCCTTCAACAATAAGGGATGTAATATTGTTTTTATAAAGATGAGAAAGGATTTCATCTATTACTTTTTTTGAAGAAGAAAAATCTATTTTTTTTAATGAAAGACTTCCTTCATTAAAATCCTTTATAGAATTAAATATAATTGTGTCTTGCCTACGATTATATATATTTTTGTCTTGATGAATCTTTAAATCCTTATCAATAACTATTCTTAATGGATTTTTACCATAATAATACCTAAGATTCAATTGAGGATTATCATTCTCTATTGTTTTTCTTCCAACAAGTATTGCATCACTTTCAGCCCTTTGTTTATGAACCCACACCCTTAAAGCATCGTTACTTATCCAATAATCCTCTTTTTTATCACCTTTTCTTTCTATATCCATAAACCCATCTATGGTTTGTGCCCACTTTAATGTAATATATGGTCTTTTCTTTCTTTGAAAAGTGAAAAACACCTTATTCAATCCCAAGCCTTCTTCCTCTAAAACTCCACAAAGAACCTCAATAGAGGCATCTTCCAACTTTTTAATACCTCTTCCATTTACCTTCTCATTATAGTCTTTGCAGGAAATTACAACCCTTTTTATTTTATTTTCTATTATAAAGTCAGAACATGGAGGAGTTTTTCCATAATGCGAGCATGGCTCTAAGCTAACATATAAGGTGGAATCTTTCAATAATTTTTTATCTTTTACAGAATTTATTGCATTAACCTCTGCATGAAAAGAACCATATTGCTTATGATAGCCCTCTCCTATTATTTTATCATCACAAACAACTACTGCTCCAACCATAGGATTAGGACTAACCATGCCACTACCTTCTTTTGCTAAAAGAAAACACCTTTTTATATATTTTTCATCATTAGTCATACTATAAAACATTCCTTTTTATGTGATAATAATTATTATTTACTCCTTAAAATAAGAAAATATAAGTGCCAAAGATAATAAAAAAAAGTAATTTTGCCGCAAATTTTTTTTATGCAAATACAATCAAATAAAATACAAGACATATTTTCTTTTGCTCAAAAGTATTTAGCAAAAATATATAATGAAAAAGAAATAAATGAATTTATATACATTCTTTTAGAGAACTATTCTTCCTTAGATAAAACACAGGTTTTGGCTTATAAGGAAAGAGGAATATTGGAGTCTGAACTCCTAAAAATAGTTTTTGCAATTAAGGATTTGAAAAAAGAAAAACCTATACAATATATAATAGGAAAGACAAAATTTTATGGCTTAGATCTTCTTTTAAATCACAATGTGCTAATTCCAAGAGCAGAAACCGAAGAATTAGTTGATATAATTATTAAAGAAAACAAAGAAAAGTCAGGATTAATTATTGCCGATCTTTGTTCTGGAAGCGGATGTATTGCTCTTGCCTTAAAGAAAAACCTTAAAAATAGTAGGCTCTTTGCTTATGATATAGACGATAATTCAATAATTCAGATTAAAGAAAATGCAGAAAACTTAAATCTTGACATAGTTATAGAGAAAAAAGACCTACTTAAAGATATTTCCTCTAATGAAAAATTTGATATAATTGTGTCAAATCCTCCCTACGTTATGGAGAAAGAAAAGGCATTGATGCAAAATAACGTCCTTAAATATGAACCAGAAAAAGCAATATTTGTAAAAGACGATAACCCACTTATATTCTATAAAAGCATTTATCTTTTCTCTCAAAAGTTTTTAAAAGAAAATGGAAAAATATTCTTAGAAATAAATGAAGCTCTTTCAAAGGAGACAGCCAATATTTTCAAAGAATATAAAACAAAAATAATAAAAGATATTTTTGATAAGGATAGATTCTTAGTAGTAGAAAAATAATTAATAACAATTATTTTATTATCATAATAATATAAAAATCAAATAAAGTATTATTTTAACTTAATTTCTCTATTATTTCATTTAATTTCCCCTAATCTTTTTCCTCTTTTTCCCTTCTTTAAATCCTCAAAATTTTTCAAAAATTTTCAGAAATCTCCCCTTCAAAAATCCAGAAAAAACACAGAAAAAATAGAATAAAAACGCTCCCTTTTAGCAAAAAACAACAAAAAACACAGCGTTTTTCCATTTTTTCAGCATTTTCTAATGCCATTTCCTTGCAATATTCACGCCCAATGGTAAGGCAAGAGGAAAAGAACGCAAAATTTAGGCATCATAACTTACTGATAATGGTTTCAACCTTATTCTCAATGAGAGGATTATCTCTTTCAAAAATTGAAAAATTTTTGATCGTGTTTTGAATAATTGGATACTAATTAAAGGATTAATAAATGATATACTTTTAAAAGCATCTTAAATATTATTCATTATGCTTTTTGTTTTTTATGCTTTATTAATTATTTCTTCTATTGCCTCTTTGAAGTCATCCTTAGTGTGATTTTCATTGTAGAATGGCAAACCTATAAGTCGCCATTTTGGTGTATCACTCATTTTTTTTCGTTGTTCAGAAGCTACTTTATCTATTTCAAGTAAGAAATCTTCTTTCCATTGTTCTTTTCCAAAGTCTTTCTCTTTTTCATTATAAGTCCAATCACCTTTTGGCTCAATATAGAATACATAATCCAAGTTATCCTTTGTTGCAAATAAAACAAAATCTGGTTCAAAACCTTCTCCAAGATTTTGCTTATACCAAGAATAAAGTTTTACCGCTTTTTCGTTGCGAGCAAGGTAAATTTCTGTCCAACCTTTTTCTTCTAATTCTGTTTTGCCACTTGACTTTTTAGTCATAAAATTATCACTAAACCATTTTACAAATGCCTTCTCTTCACTTGTGCCGAAATTATCATTATATACATACCAATCGCATTTGGATAGATCTAATTGGTAATTATTATCATCGTTTTGCGAAATTGGTCTTTCATTTGTTTTGCGAACAATATATTCCTCAAATTTATCAGAAACAATATATGGTTGAAAATGCTTTGTTACATATACCTTTTTTTGTTCGTCTTTTATACCAATTTCTATTTTTGAAAGTACTTGTTTTATTATTTGCAGATAAATTTCATTTGTAATATTTGTAGGTAGATTTACATTGATTTTCTTTTTGCTAAGTAGTGAAATAAATTGTGAAGTACTTTCAAGTTTTGGATATGCTGCTTTTAGTTTGTTAAAACAGAAGTTTTGGTTGCAATTTAAAGCGTGGCGTATAATGTTTGTTGGAATTTTTTCAAGAATGATTTGCACGTTTTCAGTCTTAAATTTAAAATCAATCATAGAACTATCGTAATTTGTAAATACTCCTTTTTCTACGATTTCACCTGTTGAAAGTCTTATTTCTTCTATTTCGTCATTTTCATAGTTAGGTAGTTCTACAATGCCTTGTTCTTTCAATTCTTCGCTTTCCACAACAATCATATCATTTGTTGTCCAATTCTTTTTAGTTAAAATGGTATTTGTATAGATGTTTTTGCAACTAAATACAGAATTTTTGTCTTTCTTATATTGATCTTTCAATTTTGTTGTGCATTCAAAAAGATCATCGCCAGCTATAATTCCGCTTTCTATCAAAGTCGCTTTTATTTCACTGATATATTTCGGGTCATTTTTGCAATGATAGTGCATTTGCTCAATTACTCTCAAAGGTTCTGCTTCGTTGTTATCAAACTTTCTCTTAAATCTATCTTCACTTTTGTATATAAACGGATAGTATCTTGCTCCTCTTCCAATAAGTTGCTGTTCGCTTATTGTTGTTTTTCCTGCTTCATATATTTTTTTTCCATTTTTTGTTTTCCATTTTCCATCTCTACTTTCATAAAGTCTTACAATATCAAACAAATTCAAAACATCCCAACCTTCTTTAAGCATATCAACAGCAAAAATGGCTCTTATAGGATTATCAGTATTTTCAAGCGTATTAAGTTTTTGTTGATCTCCCGTTGCAATATCTTTTGAATTTATTAATAAACAATATTCCTCTCTAAAATCTTGTTTTAAATCTGACACAAGCCCTGCAATATTACTTTGAAAATATGCAACCGCCTTACTCCAAATGTTTGCTCCGTCAGTATTAGTTGTCACAAACAAATTTTCCAATTTCTGCTGATTAAAATTTGCAATTAAATTCTTGAAATTTTCAAAGTGTTCTCCACTTTCTTTAATGCTTTTGCTTCTAAATAACACTACGGGTTTCAAAAATATTAAGTTATCGTTTGCAATATGTTTTCTGTATTGAGAAATAATAATTGCTTGCAAAATACGATTTTCAATATCATTATCTACGGCAAAAGTAAAAACATCTTTACTATATTTATCTTTTCTAAATTCTTTTAAATCGTAGTTAAACAAAATTTTATTGCAATATTTATTTGCAATTTTGGTATCACTCCAATCAATCGTTGCAGTAAATTCCAAAAGTATATTTCGGCAGTTTTGGTTAAGAATGCTTTGCACGGTATTTTCCCAACTCGTTTCCACTTCTTTCTCACCTTTTGCTGTCATTGAATTCAAATGATGTGCTTCATCGGCAATCATTACAATTTCCTTATCCTGTAAATCTTCTGGTGTAATTGCATTTTCTTTACAATTAAGCAAGTCGCCGTGCAATTTTTGTATTGTCAAAAAGTTGATATTTATTGCATTTTTATTTGTTGCTTCAAAGTTTTCTACTATGTTTATTTCTATATTTTGTCCGTCAATTTCAATGCGAGATGCGAACTGATATTTCTTACTTGCAGAGTTTGAAAAATTATCAAAGGTCTTTTCTAAAATGTTTGTGCTATTTACAAAAAATAGAAAATTGCGATATCCTTGTTTGTAGAGTTCCAAAATCAAACTCGCCATAATAAGAGTTTTTCCACTACCTGTTGCCATTTGCCAAAGCAAATGTCTTTGCTTATTTTCTCTTTCAATATCTCTATATAATAAAAACCTTGAAATTGCTTCATTTTGATAAGGACGCAATTCAAAAGCCAAATTATCTATAATATAATCGGGAACAGCTGGTTTCTGAATATATGGACTATTAAATTCGTTTTCTAATCTTTCCATACCTATTCTCCATTATCGTTATAAAATGCCTTGTTAAGTTTCTTATCTGCATCACTCACTTTATAATCTAAATCATCTATATCATCATAATTTATATATAGAGTATTACTATCTACTATTTGGCATAGCAATTCTCTTTTTTGTTGTTCTGATAAAGTTTCAAAGCCATTAAATTCAGCGTTATTAACATGATAACTTAAAAATGAAGAGTTTTTTGCTTTTTCAAATAAATTATTCAATTTATCTGCTGATGCTATCATTACTTCACGACGAAACTCTTCCGCGTCATTGGCTAATTCGCAATAAACAAATTCTCCACCACCTTGCCAATTTTGCGATTTACTAATACCACCTTGTTCTCCATCTATAACCTTTTTTAAACGCTCAACACTTACCGTTTCAATATAATCCATTTGTTCCACGCCAATATATTGCCGTCCCATTTTGTGAGCAACTGCCGCAGTAGTGCCACTGCCTAAGTGATAATCAAGGATAATATCACCTTGATTGGTGCTTGCGAGGATTATGCGTTCAATAAGTGCTTCTGGTTTTTGACCTGCAAATGCTAAGAATTCTTTCCCGTGAGATGTTGCCATACTAGGTATATCATTCCAAACATCGTATTGATTTTTTCCTAAAATAACCCACTTTTCATCTATAAATTCTTGTTTGGGATAATAATTTTTATTTGCATCCCATTTTTGATACCATTTACCTTCATTATCTTGATTAAATTTTCCCATATCATCGTAAGGAACACGAACAGCATCTGCATTGAAAAAATAATCTCTTGTTTTTGAATACGAAATAATATTGTCGTGTTTTTTTGCAAATTGCTGTTTTGAATTTGAAGTTCCACGATAATTCCAAACAATATCATTTATAGAATTTTCTTTGCCAAAAATTTCGTCCATTAAAATTTTACAATAATGTGTTTCATTGTAATCTAAATTAATGTAAATACTTCCATCTTCCGCCAGCAATTCTTTTGCAACCTCTAAACGATTTTTCATAAAAGTAAGCCAAGTAGAGTGATTAAAGCGATCGTTGTAGCCAAAAGAATCATTACCTGTATTGTAGGGTGGATCAATATAGATAAGTTTCACCTTACCTGCAAATCGTTTTTTAAGCGAGTGCAATACCACAAGATTATTGCCTTTTATAATAAGGTTGTCGGTTTTCTGTAATTCCGATACTTTGTGCTCACCATCTTTATCGTATCGCTTCCAATTTGTGAAAACTTTATCATCAAGCAAGCGGTTTATTTGGTCAGGAGCTAATACCTCATTAAAGAATACTTCTGCTCGCTTATCTTCTTCTTTGGTTTGTCCTCCTTCAAGAACACAATCCTTGTATGCCCAATTAAGAACAACATCCTTATTATTTTTTAGATAATGGTCTTTGTCGGTTGCTAATCCAATACGATTTTTATAAGCGGTGAATGAATCAGGAAGAAACTCTCGGTTATTGATAAATGTTAGAAAGGTATTAAGTTTAAAAACTGCAACACCATTAGGCAATATAGTGAAAAAATGTTGTTTTAACTCTTGATCATTTTGCAACAATGATAATAATTCCACATCATAATTGCGTGCTATTGAAGAAATGAGTGTCTTATTCAATATTGGCTTATCATCAGTTGTAGAAATTAAATACTTATCACAAGCCAACAATAGATTGGAAAGTTTCTCAGGAATACTCATATTTATTTCATTTTTTTGTTTTGCCTATATACAAAAAAAGCGCGGACTTCATCTTATCCGTGCTGTAGGTCCTGAGATTACCTGTAAAACAAAATAAGTAAAGCCCACGCCAAAGCGTGAGCGTTAACTACTTATTCTCGTTTTACTTTTGAAATTTCTCAGGTTTCACAGCACAAGAATAAAAGCTAAACGCTTTTTATATATTATTGATGTGCTCTAAGGCACATCAGGTATTACACCATAGGCAAAAATTATTTTATTATTATTTACTTCAAAGGGCTAAAATGATTTAACCTTTTTATAACATTTCTTTTTGCTTATTCAATTGCAAAAATAATTTATTTTACAATATAAACAATTATTTTCTTATTTAACCTTTGATTTTCCTTTTTCAAAACATAGCAAAAATAAAACGCTGTTTTAATTTTCTAAAACGAAGGAATAATTTGCTAAAACGAAGAAATAATTTTTTAAATCTTCGTTTTAGGCAACCTGAATTATAGATACATAGGAATACTACCAGACTTCCAAAAGGAAAAATAAAAGTCGGTTGCCGACAAATAGAGTTTTAATTTTGCTATATGTCCCCTTGTTATTATAAAATAATTTGAAGAAATGATTTTTCTTGATTTTCTTCTTTTTTATGGTTAGAACTCTTTATCAAAAAGAGAATTTCCTGTTTTGAACTATTATTTGTTTTTGATTGGAATATGGATAGAAAAAAAGAAATTAGAAAAGAGTTTTAAGTGTATTAAATCTATCTGTATTATAATTTCCTTTGCTATCAAATATAGTTTTATTATATATTCTTTTCAGCATTTTATCATCACCTATTTTGTGAATTATAGTATTGTTATTATCTATCAATTCAATTTCTGAAAATAAATTCCATTGAATTAATTGAGTTTTATATTCTGGTGTTAGTCTCTTTGTACTATCTAATAATAATCTAAACTTGTCAAGAAATTTAGTAGTAGAGATAGAATTAATAATTTCCAATATATAATCCATTGTGTTTTGTTGCCCTGAAAGCATATTCCAAAGTTCGTTAGCAACTAAGGTTTCTTTTTGTGCAAAAAATTTATTCATATTAATTATTGAATTTAAAAATCTTGCTTTATTAGAACTTGTAATAGTTTCTTTATTCGGATTTACTGTTGGATCAAAAGGAAATCCAATAAAGAAATTAATTTGTTTTTCTGGAAACAATCTATATAAAGCCGCCTTACCTTCAAGAATTTTTTGCTTTTCTCCTCGCATTTCTCCTGAGTTTGGTTTTACAGATTTCAATTCTATTGCTGTTATAAAATAATCATCTTCAATAAATACATCAGCAGAAAAATCCAATGCACTAACCAATGGTGTTGTATAGTTGTGAAAAATCAGGGTGTTTTCTTTATCTAAATCTGGTTTTTCAATAGTGTTACTAAGATTAGTAATAATATTATTGATATTCTGCTTTTGAGTCTTTGTAATTTGAAGATTTCCTCGCTTTTTTGAAGTATATTCTCTTTTTTCACCATTACAAAGGATATGTGCTACGTTTTCAAAAAATGTTTGTCCCAAAGTTGTATTCAATCCTTGAAGCCAACTACTCAAACTAATAAAAAATGGTGTGTCAGAAACCTTTCCTTCTAATTTATCAGAAAATGCTTTCAAAAATGCTTCATGAAATGGTGCATTCCTATTATTAGAGGCATCTTCTGGAAAACTTTCAAATCTTGTTAATAATGTCTTAATTACTTCAATTGATATTTTTTCTTTTTGATAATTAGTTAGTGCCATTTAATATATCGGTAATTAATTAGTTTATTATTGTTTTTTTAAATGAAAAATACTTTCTGAATATGCTCCTTTATCTTTTTCTGTTCTGTTTAAGACTGGTCGCTTAAACTGATTTACAATTTTCATTCCTGCATTTTCAGCAATAGTTGGATATAGCGAGTATTTGTCGTTTGCAACAAGAAAAATATCATAATCATCCACTAAAAAGCCTTTACAATTATTGATCACATCAGAAATCCCTTGAATATAGCTTTGTTGAGCATTAAGTTTTTGTCCTTTAAAAAGCGGTCCAATTTCTAATTCATCCTTTCTATCAAAACCAAACAAATCATAAGCATAAGCGTGTTGCTCATGATAATCAATTAGTCCAACATAAGGTGGTGAAGAAAAAATACCCTTAATTTTTTGCTTCTTTAATAAGTTTCCAAATTCCTTATTACGTTTTTCTATCTCTTCAAAAATATTAATATTTCTGCTATCACCTGTTAAACAAAGTTGAAATGTATTAGTTCTCAATTTATCAAATTGCTGTAATCTACTTATAGTATCTTTGGCATAAGTTTTCCACCATTTTAAAATAGAAAATAGTGGCTTGCAAATTTTGCCATGTTTTTTGCAATAGTATGTAGAGGTGATAGGATTTAAAAGTGTTGCTAAGTCAGCATGTGTAGTAGCTCTACAACTACGAATAGTGCGACTTAAAACAATGCTGGTTATTTTCTTGATATTATTGTTTTGTATTTTTTTAATTTCATTAAAAACAAAATCAATCTCATTACGAATATTAGCCAAATACCATCTATCTAAAAATGTATCCTCTTTATCTTGTTTTAACTTTATGTTATATTGACTTACTAACTTTTGATAAATTGGCAAAAACTGCTTTTCTTTTTCGTTGCCATATTCTTTTTCGTTTATTTCTTTATTATGCAAACGATGTTTATACTCCGGGACAGGAAAATATTGATTATTGAATTTACTTAACTCCATTAGTAATCTTTCTTCAAAGACAACGACATTGGAATCTTTTATGAAATTTTCTAATGCTTGGGTAATACTATCAAGTTCTTTTTGCAAAGAATCTATATCATATTTTGCAATCTTACAATTTGCAATCAAAGAATTAAATGTTGAAATATCAATACCAATTGCATTTATACCCAATTCACAAGCTTGCACCATAGTTGTTCCACTACCAGAAAAAGGATCTAAAACAATATCACCTTTTTTAAAATAGGTCTCTGTTTTAAATTTATCAGTATGATTGTCCAAAAAATATTCAACCAATTGCGGAATAAATTTCCCTTTATAGGGATGTAAGCGATGAACATGCTTAGTGGTTTCTGCTTCTTTGTATTTATCAAAGGACAATGCCCAATTCAAATCTTCACCAAGTTGTTTCTTAAAGTAGTTTTCTCTTGAACTTAAATACCTATTATAATAATCCTTTAACTCTTTTTGTAAAACTTGTGTTGAACCATTGCTATTTATCTTCTGTATTATTCCGTATTGTATCAAATAAGTAATATTTGAAATAGTTATATTTTTTCCTGTATAATCACTTGCCCACTTGCTGGCTTGTTTTATATTTAGAAGATCATTCATCCTTATTGTATATTCAAAAATGATTTAGATTAAAATACTTCAATAAACATTTTTTATAGGATAAAATGGCGTAATTTATCAATTTCACCCTTAGTTTAAAGTAATTTTTCAACTACAAAAATAAATTATTTTTAGTATTTACTGCCTTTTTTGACAAATTTAATACATCATTCTAAGCAAATACAACAATATTTTATCTTTTTTCAGCATTTTTAAAGCTCATTTCCTTGCGATATTCACGCCCAAGGGTAAGGCAAGAGGAAAAGAACGCAAAATTTAGGCATCATAACTTGCTGATAATGGTTCAAAGCTCTTTATCAATGAGAGGATTATCTACACCAAAAATTGAAAAATTTTCTTTCTTGTTTTGAATAATTGTATAGTTCTTTTTAATTCAATAACCAATCTATAACATTTAGTTTTCGTATTCCGTCATATACAGGATTAAGATCATAATCCATAGTAAGAAGATATTTTGGATTAGAATCGTTTATGGCTTTTAGTGAAGAGAGTTCTCTTTCAAGAGTAGAAGACTCCATTGTTGTGTATGCAACTTGATAGTATGAGATATAGCCTTTAATATCTTCAACAACAAAATCAATTTCTTTGTCTCTTACTTTTCCAATATAAACTCTTTGATAACGACGACGCAATTCAAGATAAATAACATTTTCTAAGAGGCGACCAATATCTACTTGCATACGTTTTGGCAAACGCAATTGACGAAAGCCTACATCGGATAGATAATATTTTTCCATTGTCCTAAGAAACCCTTTACCTTTTAAATCATAACGAGGAACTCTAAAAAGAAGAAAGGCATCACATAAAATATTCAGATATTTAGATACAGTTTTATTATCAATTATAACCTTTTCATTTTTTAAGGTATTAACAATTGAATTTGGAGAAATAGGAGAACCAATAGTATCAAAAAGAAAGTCTATAATCTTATCAAAAGTCGTCTTATTATAAATTTCTTGTCTTTTAAAGACATCCTTCTCAATGATTGTATTAAATATGGCTTTGATGAATTGTTCCGTAGGTTTGTTTTCATCATATTTCATAGCAACAGCTTGTGGTATGCCTCCTTCATGCAAATAATTATCAAATATTATTCTTGCATAAGCCTTTATTGTAGGCTGATTAAAATCCAAATTCCTAAAAGTTTCACTTTTTGCATCCTTTTGGGAATTTAGTGCATATTCAAGATATTCTGCAAAAGAAAAAGGAAGTATGCTTATTTCAATATAACGTCCTGTTAGTAGTGTTGCCAATTCCCCTGAAAGCATATAGGCATTAGAACCGGTTATATATAAATCTACATTATCTTTAATAAAAAGACTATCCACCATACGTTCAAAGCTGTCAATGTTTTGAACTTCGTCAAGGAATATATAATTCATTTTATTGGATACTAACTTTGAATTGATATGTCTATATATTTGAATATAGTCACCTATTTCAAGCGTGTCAATATCTTCAAAGTTGTAGAATTGAATTTGTGTTTGATCAACATTAGGACGTATTTCCTCTGCGAGCATATTTAATATAGTAGATTTTCCACTACGCCGCATACCTGTTACAACCTTAATTATATGTTGATCTTTCCAAGTACGCAATTGTTGCATATAAGGCTTACGTTCTATAAAGGAATATATGTTATGTATTAACTTGTGCATACATCTTACTCTATTAAAATATTTTTATCTTCGCCTATACTATCACACAATGCTTCAAAATGTTCATTATCCTTTTTGATAGCTTTTAATATATGCTTTGCGACAGTTTCAGCTTCATCGACATCTGACACCAAAGAACCTCTATCACCCCATGATAGATGTGAATATTCATTGATTAGTCTATTAACCAAAGGAGGAATATTGTTATCAAATAATTTATGGAGATTTTTCAAAGGATCATCGGTATTAGGATAGCGATAAAACAAATAGCACTCTAAAAACTTTCGCATGTTATTTGGTAAGTTATAAAACCAAGTAAAACTATTCTCAAAACATTTGGCTCTATCACCTTTAGATGGTTTTACCATTTTATAAATTTCACTAAACAAGAAATTATATTCGGTCACATAATCTTTCATATATGAAGGCATCTTTTCTATTGAACACCTATATTCATCTCCTTTTTTCTTTTTTTCTACAACGTAATAATTTGTAGTATCTTTTGAAAGAGTTAAACGCTTAAGATATTTTAAAAATTCAAGATTATGTGTAGAAATAAATAATTGTCCGTATCTTTTATCTTTAGCTATGATTGTTTCTATCAAACTAAACATAAAAAATATATGGTTGCTATCAAGACTTGAAATAGGATCATCAATATAAATAATCAATTGTTTGTTTTCTGTTCCAGATAATTCATCTTCCATTTTTGCAATAAAATAGCAGAATGAAATGAGGCTACATTCTCCTTCGCTTAAATTGTAAGCTTTTTTATTACCTCTTTTTATTACAAATTTGGTTTGCTTACTATCCATTTCTACTTCATGTTCCAACGATAATCCATCATGACCAAAAAATTTAGATAAGTGGTTGTTTACTTTGGATGCAGCTTTCCCTTCATCTTTTAATTTTGATTCTTCTTCTTTTTTTTCAGAATATAATGTTTCTATTTTTTTATTAATATCCTCAAGAGGTTGTTTTAATTTTGATATTTCTTCTTCGTCTTTACATAAATGTTCACCCTCTTTTTCATAATTTATGATTGAAATAAACTTTTTAATTTCATTATATCGCAAGGAATCTCTTGATAATTTTTTATCATTATTTAAAGTGTTGGTTTTTTCATTATTTTTCACAGATAATGCGTTAAACTCATTAAGCACACTAATTATTTCGTTTGAATAATCAATAATATCATCATCAATAAATAAAGGATTAAATATATCATCATAACGTTTTTGAATTACGTTTATGATTAGTTCCATTGAATTTATATAGTTTTGAATAGTTTCACTCCATTTATTGTGTATATCAGTAAAATCGTTCTGATATTGTATATAATAATTGTCTTTAATGATTTTTTTTTCATCTAAATAATTCTTTAATGCTTCAATAGATTTTTCAATTTTTTCTTTTTCTTCTTTCAATTTTTTTTTCAGTTCTTCAGACTCTTTACTAAAATGTTCATCTAAAATTCTCCATCTATCAGAAGTGATAGAATTGCCACAAAAAGCACATTGCTCTTTATTCTGCTTATGCAATTCACGCCCTTTATTTACCCATTCTTGCAAAATATTATCATCTAACAATTCTTTAATAGTATTAGAGATAGTTATTTTCTTTTCAACGAGGTTTTTTGCTTTCAATTTATATTCTTCAAATTTTGGTTTATTTGTTGAAATATTGTTAATTGTAGACTTTATTCGTTCATCAATTATTTTTTTGTGCGAAGCAATTTTTTCTTCGTTTAAATCATAATCGTTGCCATTCAAAATGGTATTAATATCATTGCGAATGTTTGTTACATTATAAGCCTCTCCCTGTTGAACGTAATAAGGACTCTTTTTTATATTTTGATTAGCTTCACTTTTTAATTTATTTTCTAATTCATTTTTTCGCTTTTGCAGCTCCTGCTCTTTAGACGATATTTGTTTTTTCATCTGCTCTTGTTCATATAATAATCCCCTATGTTCTTCAATATTACCCAATTCTTTTTCTATATTCTCAATTCTTTTTTTTGCTGATATATTATCAGAACCTAATAATGTAAAAGGTCTGATTGAACCATTTTTATCATCATGCAACCAACTTAAATTGTCATTCACAAAATCAGTATTATACACTCTCACAAAATTATTTGTAGAAATATTATCTTGTGTATAAGAGTTGTTATTATCATCTATTATTTCAAAACGAGATTCGGAATAATTTTTGGGTATCACATGTTGTTCAAAACATCTAAAAATTCGAGAAAGAGTCGTTTTTCCTGAATAATTACGTCCATAAATAATATTAACTTCTTGAAAATTACTATCATTTAAACGTTTTGTCCATTGAAAATCATTGAATAATCCAAAATTACTTATATTTACTTTTGTTATCATACGTATTTTTTATTAAAAAAAAATGATTTAAGAATTATTTTTTATTTTCTTATCAATTACAAAAATACATTATTTTTGTAATTTACAGCTTTGTATTAATAAAATTAATGGATTATCTTTAATTGTTTTTAAATGCTTTTTCTTTGTAAAGATATTTATTTTTAATTAAATAGAATAAAAAAAACAAATTCAATTTTTAGGACTAAAAAAACATTTATTATACATTGTTAATCAAATAAAAGAGCAACCAAATTCCTAAAAGTTGCACTTTTTGTATACTTTTAGGAATTTGCAAGATTAATTATTTGTTATATAATAAAATATTTCTTTGTTTTTTATTATATAAACGAGACATTATATTGAAATATTATTTATTTTACAGCCTGCAACCGACCTTTATTTTATCCTAATTCAATAGGGCTAATCCGCAAATGGAATTACACAAAATAACCAATAATAAGGGGATTTTCTCCCTTGTAAGCATTGTTTCTTTAAATAAATTACCAATATTTGCGTATAATATTAGTTTTACAAAGAGATGAATTACATTATTTTGATATATAAAAAATGTAATTTAAAAAAATATTTAACATTTTTTCCTTCAAATGTTAAATTCCGAAACTTCAAATTTGAAAATCGCCATTTGCATTTATCAAATCTTTTTTGTATCTTTGCCGAAACAAAGTTTCTTTTTAGGGCAAGAAAGCTCTAATATTTCCAAATTTCATTTTTCTTTATATT
>JAISIA010000033.1 GCA_031262295.1 Bacteroidales bacterium
CTTATTTTTCCAGAAAAAAACGAAGAAATATTTAAATAAAACGCTGTTTTATTTTGCTAAAACGAAGAAATAATTTACTAAAACGAAGATTTATTTAAAGATAATAAACTAATAATAAGGTGATTATCTTGGAATAAAAAATAAAAATAAGTTATGGGGAAATTTCTATGCTTTTGCCTTAAAAGAAACTTTGTTTTCGGCAAAGATACAAAAAAGATTTGATATATGCAAATAGCGTTTTGAAATTTTGAAGTTTTGGCATTTAACATTTGAAAGAAAAAATGTTAAAAATTTTTTGAAAATACATTTTTTGTAACAAATAAAAAGTAAAAATTTCTAATGATCTAATTGGAATTTAATAGCGTTTTTTAATTATCTTCATAATGATATAGAATATCAAAGAAAAGATTGCAAGACCCATAAAAACGTAATTGAAATCATTTACTTTATTTGCAATCTTTCCAACAATATCAAAAAGGCAGAAAAGAATCATTAGGGCACAAAAAGAGTTCTTTTCGCTCATCAATGCCTTTTTCCAAGAAAACTTATTCTCACTTTTACGATAGTTTTTCATTCTTGGAATAAAAGCAGGAACGCTATTTGCCCATTGAAGATATTCTTCTCCGAATTTATCTGTAAGATAACTTTCCTCAGCATACATTATCCTTTCATAGTATAGCCAATATACAAGGCAGAAAACGATGATAAACCAAAGATTTCCTATAAAAAGGCAAAGACTTAACCACATTAGGAAATTGCCAAGATATAATGGATGACGCACAATTGAGTATATACCGGTTTTATTTACGCTTTCAGCCTTTTGATGATGAGTATTTTTTCCTGAGGTATTATCATCTGCATACCCTACAACAAAGAAACGTATGAATAGACCTAATAATCCAACTAAAAGACATAAGAAATCGTATATATTATTGTAGGTAAAGTCTTCAAAATATTCAAAACATATTCCTTTTTGTCCTAATATATATACAACCAAACCTAAAATTAGTATGATTATAGGAAGGTAGCTTCTGTGTTTAAAAAGGTAATTACCCTCTCTTTTAAAATCTTCTTTTAATGCCATAAGTTTTTATGTATTTTTTTATTAGCAAACTATGTTTATTATCTTATTTCTGACGAAAATTATCTTCTTTATAGTTTTTCCTTCTATGTATTTTTGAATATCAGTATTTGATATTGCATCCTGTTTTATCTTTTCTTCATCCTCATTAATAGGGAAAGGCATAGTTGTTCTTAGTTTTCCATTAACTGAAACAGGATATGTGAATGCCTCTTCCACTAAAAATGTCTCATCAATCAAAGGAAATGCTTCAAAAGATATGGTTTTATTGTGTCCCATTAAAGACCATAATTCCTCAGATATATGAGGGGCAAATGGAGAAAGAAGTATTGTGAGTGGTTCTAATATTTTTTTCTTTTTGCATTTTAGTTCTGTGAGACTATTAACGCAAATCATAAAAGAGGAAACTGCTGTATTGAAACTAAAACGTTCAATATCGTCTCTTACCTTCTTTATTGTTCTATATAGGATTTTATATTCTTCTTGCAAAGGTTCGTCATCTTCAACTGAAAAATTGTTATCATTATCGTGAAATAGCTTCCAGAACTTACGAATAAAACGAAAGACTCCTTCAATGCCCTTTGTATCCCAAGGTTTGGATTGTTCAATTGGTCCAAGAAACATTTCATACAAACGCAACGTGTCTGCACCATAGCGAAGTATTAATTCATCTGGATTTTGTACATTAAACAAACTCTTAGACATCTTTTCAATTTCGTATCCGCAAATATAGGAGCCGTTGTTTTCTAAAATAAATTCTGCATCCTTAAATTCCTCTCTCCAAAGACGAAATTTTTCAATATCTAAAACATCATTATCAACAATATTTATATCAACATGCAAAGGCGAAACCTCATAATTGTCTTTTAGATTGTAGGAGACAAATTTATTTGTTCCAACTATTCTATATACAAAGTTTGATCTTCCTTGTATCATTCCTTGATTTATCAATTTCTTGTATGGTTCATCCTTTATGGAAAGAGAAATATCGTATAGGAATTTAGTAATAAAACGAGAATATAGTAGATGTCCTGTTGCGTGTTCGCTACCTCCAACATACAAATCTACATCTTGCCAATATTCAATTGCCTCTTGGGAAAAGAACTCTTCGTTATTGTTAGGGTCCATATATCTAAAAAAGTAGGCATTTGAGCCTGCAAAGCCCGGCATTGTGTTATAGTCCAAAGGAAACTTCTTTCCCCCTATTTCAATACACCAATTCTTTGCTCTTGCAATAGGAGGCAAGCCATCTTTTGTAGGAAGATAAACATCTATATCTGGTAATTCTAATGGGAGTCTTTCTTCTGGCAAAGCAAAAGGAATATCGTCCTTATAATATATAGGAAAAGGTTCTCCCCAATATCTCTGACGAGAAAATATAGCATCTCTTAAACGATAGTTTGTCTTACTATAGCCAATATTATTTTTTTCTATATAGTCTATTGCCTTATCTATTGCATTTTTTACATCCAATCCATTTAAAAAGTCGGAGTTTATAATTGTTCCTTGCTTTGAATCCTTTGAATCTTTCCATAATGTAGTGTCCTCTTCTTTCTCATTGTTGGGCACAACAACTTGTTTTATTGGCAAAGAAAAATGTTTTGCAAAGGCAAAGTCTCTACTATCATGTGCAGGAACAGCCATTATAGCTCCACTTCCATAACCTGAAAGAACATAGTCTGAAACCCAAATAGGGATACTTTCATTACTTAGAGGGTTTGTTGCATACGAGCCAAGAAAAACACCAGAAACATGTTTTACTTCCATTAATCTTTCTCTCTCACTGCGATTCTTTGCCCAAATAACATATTCTTGAACTTGTTTTTTATTTTCTTGGGTGGTTAATTCTTCAATTAGGGGATGCTCTGGTGAAAGAACCATAAAGGTGACTCCATAAATTGTGTCTGCTCTTGTTGTAAAAACTTCCAAATTCTTACCATTGCTTAAAGGGAAAAAAAGTGTTGCTCCCTTGCTTTGTCCTATCCAATTTCTCTGTATTTCTTTTATGGAATCAGACCAATCCAATTTATCCAAGCCTTCTAATAATCGTTGAGCATAAGCAGTAATTCTTAGTGACCATTGCTGCATATTCTTTCTTTCAACAGGGAATCCACCCCTTACAGATAAGCCTCCAACAACCTCATCGTTTGCAAGGACAGTTCCCAAATCAGGACACCAATTCACAATTGCATCAGATAGGTAAGCCAAACGATAATTCATCAACACATCACTTCTTTGTTTATCTGTAAAATTAGCCCATTCCTCCTTTGAAATATCCATTTTTTCAGAGCAAGCAACATTTAGGTTCTTTGCTTGACCATTTTCTAAGGCATAAATTAAGGAATCTATATTCTTAGCCTTGTTTTCATCATAGCAATAATAGGAATTGAACAATTGAATAAAGGTCCATTGAGTCCATTTATAGTATTTCGGATCACTTGTTATAACTTGTTTAGACCAATCAAAAGATAATCCCAATTCGTCAAGCTGTTTTCTATATCTTTCTATATTGTTTTTCGTTGTCAAAGCTGGGTGTTGTCCAGTCTGAATTGCGTATTGCTCAGCAGGAAGTCCATAAGCATCATATCCCATAGGATGTAATACATTATAGTTATTTAAACGTTGATAACGGGAATAAATATCTGAGGCGATATAACCAAGAGGATGTCCAACATGAAGTCCTGCTCCAGAAGGATAAGGAAACATATCCAAAACGTAATACTTCTTTTTGCTTTTATCAATCTTTACACAAAAGGTATTATTCTCTTGCCAATACTTCTGCCACTTTTTTTCTACTTCCTGAAAATTATAATCCATAAAAACTATATTGAAAAATAAAGTGCAAAGATAGAGAATATTTGCAAAAAAAATTAACTTTGCAAGCCAAGAACACTTATATTTTTACATTATAAAATAGATTTTATATGAATATACATCAAATAAGTCCTAAGGAATTAACCTTAGAAGAGGTTGAAAGAATACTTAAAGGCAATTATCAATTATCTCTTTCCCTTCAAAGCAAACAAAGGATTATTCGTTGCAGAGAATATCTTGACAAAAAGATGATTTCTCAAAAAGAACCCATTTATGGAGTCACCACAGGCTTTGGTTCTTTATGCAATATCTCTATAAGCAAGGAAGAACTTTCTTTATTGCAAGAAAATTTGGTTAAAAGCCATGCTTGTGGAACAGGAGAAAGAGTGCCAAATGAAATTGTAAGAATTATGCTTTTAAACAAAATCCAATCTATTTCTTATGGTAATAGTGGGGTTCAATTAAAGACAGTTGAAAGACTAATTGAATTTTTCAACAAAGGAATATATCCTTTGGTGTATCAGCAAGGCTCTTTGGGAGCATCAGGAGATTTAGCTCCACTTGCTCATCTTTGCCTACCACTTTTAGGATTGGGAGAAGTGGAATATGAAGGAAGAAGAATTAGTGGAGAAGAATTAAATAGAAAGTTTTCTTGGAAAAACATAACACTTCAATCCAAAGAAGGTTTGGCTCTATTAAACGGAACACAATTTATGAGTGCCTTCGCAGTATTTTGCATTTTGAAATCAAAAAGACTATCCCTATTAGCAGATATAATAATGAGTGTTTCATTAGAAGCATTTGATGGAAGAATTGAGCCATTTTTTGACAACGTTCATCAAGTTCGTCCGCACAAAGGACAAATTAGAACAGCAGAAAATATAAGAAAATTATTAAAAGGAAGCCAAATCATTGAGCAAACAAAAACCCATGTTCAAGATCCTTATTCCTTCCGTTGCGTTCCGCAAGTTCATGGAGCAAGTAAGGATGCTATAGATCACGTTTGTTCAATTATAACAACAGAAATTAATTCTGCAACAGACAATCCTACAATATTCCCAGAGGAAGATTTAGTTATATCAGCAGGAAACTTTCATGGACAACCCTTAGCAATAAATTTGGACTATCTTGCCATTGCTGTAGCAGAACTTGGTTCAATTAGTGAAAGACGAACCTATCAATTAATAGGAGGGAAAAGAGGTTTGCCTTCATTCTTAGTTGCAAATCCCGGATTAAACTCTGGATTTATGATTCCTCAATATACAGCCGCAAGTATAGTTAGTCAATCCAAGCAACTATGTACTCCTGCCTCTGTTGATACTATTGACTCTTCACAAGGGCAAGAAGACCATGTTTCCTTTGGTTCAAATGCTGCAACAAAACTTTATAGAGTGGTAAATAACACTGAAAGAGTTTTGGCAATAGAACTTTTAAATGCAGCACAGGCTTTTGATTTTAGAAAGAAAATATCTAAAAAACACTCCTCAGATTTAATAGAAGAATTTGTAAAAGATTATAGAAGGGAAGTGAATTTTGTTGAAAATGATGAGATACTCTACAAATTAATAGATAAAAGTATAAACTTTATATCCCAAAAAGATATAAGCAATATATTATAATGTATATATTTCTTTTTACTTCTTAAAAAGAACTATGTTTTTGCCTATAACCAAAAAGGAAGTTGAAAAATTAGGTTGGGATTACTTGGATATAATCCTTGTAAGTGGTGATGCCTATATTGATCATCCTTGTTTCGGTATTGCAGTTATAGGACGCACTTTGGAAAATGCAGGATATAGGGTGGCAATTATAGCACAACCCAATTGGAAGGACGACCTTAGAGACTTTAAAAAGTTTGGTACTCCCCGCCTTTTCTTTGGTGTAACTTCGGGAGCTATGGATTCTATGGTCAATCACTACACTGCAATGAAACGATTAAGAAGTGATGATGCCTACACTCCAAATAATGTCGCAGGCTTTCGTCCAGATTATGCAACAAGTCTTTATTCCAATATTCTAAAACAGCTATATCCCAATGTGCCTATTGTATTGGGCGGAATAGAAGCATCAATGAGAAGGGTAGCTCACTATGATTATTGGGCAGATAAACTTTTTCCTTCAATACTTATAAGCTCCAAAGCAGATATATTGGTATATGGCATGGGCGAAAAAATAATTTTGTCTATTGCAGAGGCATTTTCAAAGAAAAAATCCTTAAAAGAAATTTCTTCCTTGCCTCAAATTGCATTTTTAACTAATAAAATAGAAGAAGAGAAAGAGAATATAATTCTTCCAAGTTTTGAAGAATGTTTAAAAAATAAAAAACAACAGGCTCTTAGTATAAGACTTGTGGAAGAAAATGCAAATAGTTTTAATTCTAAAACGATATATCAAAAATATGAAGAGGGCTATATAAGAATTAATCCCTTTGATTATAGTTTTTCTTCTGAGGATTTGGACAAAACTTTTTCTCTTCCCTACCAAAGAAAACCTCATCCTAAGTATGAAAAAAGAGGGAAAATACCAGCCTTTGAGATGATAAAACACTCTGTAAATATACATAGAGGATGTTTTGGTGGCTGCAGTTTTTGTACAATTGCAGCACATCAAGGCAAAAAAGTTGTTTCTCGTTCTGAAAAATCCATATTAGAGGAGGTAGAAACAATATCTAAGGATAAGGATTTTAAGGGTTATTTGTCCGATATTGGAGGACCCTCAGCCAATATGTATAAGATGCAAGGGAAAAACTTGGATATATGCCAAAGATGTAATAGACCTTCTTGCATACATCCTTCAATTTGCAAAAATTTAAACCACGATCACTCCCCTATCTTATCACTTTACAGAAAAATACGCTCACTTCCATACATAAAAAAGGCATTTATTGGAAGTGGTATTCGCTATGATATTTTTACAGATATGGAATATTTTAATGAGGTATTTTTATATCATACAAGTGGAAGATTGAAAGTAGCTCCCGAACACACCTCAAAAAAGGTACTTTCTCTTATGAGAAAGCCATCTTTTGATAAGTTTATTGAAATAAAAAAGAATTTTGACTTACTAAATAAAAAATATGTTAAAAAACAACAGCTAATTCCATACTTTATCTCTTCTTTTCCTTCCTGCAAAGAGGAAGATATGAAAGAATTATCTCAAATTACAAAAAAAATGGGCTATAAATTGGAGCAGGTTCAAGATTTTACTCCAACTCCAATGACAATTGCAACTGAAATATACTACACTGGATACGATCCATACACTATGGAAAAAATTTATTGTGCTAAAACAATTGAAGAAAAGAAAAAACAGAATCTTGCCTTTTTTTGGTGGAAAAAGTAGGCAACTTTGTTTTAAAAAATTAAATCTTCGTTTAAAAAAATTAAAACGCTGTTTTAATTTACGGAATCTTCGTTTTAGTAAATTAAAACAGCGTTTTATTTATGTCAAATTATTAATATTGCAATGTATTTTTTACTTCCGTTAGGAAAAATAAAGGTCGGTGTTGACTTCCGTTAGGACAACTAAAAGCCGCTTGGCGGTCGGTTGCCTACTTTTTTAGTATTTTATTGTATAATTTATCGTCTTTTATAACGGATATTGCTTTTTGCAAACCATCATCCATTTGTTTTATTGCTTGATAATAGTAATTTATTCCGTAAAGATTACGAGCAATCATAGCTTTTAGGGTAATTTCTATATAGGAGTCTGATTTTTTTTGCAATTCTTCTATTTTTTCATCTTCTTTTTTAGCCTTTTCGTCTATTTCTTTTTTTAATTCTTTATCAGATAATATGTCTTGGGCGTATTTTTCGTAGGAAGTATATTCCTTAGATAGGGAATCATTGGTTTGCTTATTAAGAAAATTAACTATCATTTGATTTACCCATTCTTTTTTTATTGTATTATGAGTGACTCCTTCTTTTTTTGCGTATTGAGAAAATTGTTTCATCAAATCCAATGAAGAATAAATTGCATCAAAATCCTTATATGTTGGGTATTTTTTTAAAATCTCTGTCCTATTATCATTAACCCATTGCATTGAAAAATCATTAAATATGCCTTTTGATCTTAAATTTATAAGATAATCTGATGCCCTTGTTGTGTCAATAGGAACAAATACGTCAGGCATAATTCCTCCTCCTCCATAAACTATTCGTTTGTTTGCTGTAAAATATTTTAATGAATCGGGGAATGTTATACTATCGGGAGTTATTAGTTCTTTATGTTGATACCTTTTAATGTAATCATTGTAATAAGCCTCTAATCCGTCATTCCATGGCTTTTGAATACATCTTCCAGATGGGGTATAGTATCGAGAGGTTGTTAATCTAACTTGGGAATTATCGGGTAAATTAAATTGACGTTGCACTAATCCTTTTCCAAAACTTCTTCTTCCAACAATAACTCCTCTATCCCAATCTTGGATTGCTCCTGAAACAATTTCAGAAGCAGAGGCGGAGCCTTCATCTATTAGTACGACTAATTTACCTTTTTCAAACATTCCTCTTCTTTCTGCTTTGAAGTCATAACGTGGAGAAGCCACACCTTCTGTATAAACTAATAGTTTGTCGCCATCTAAAAAATCATCACAAATCTTAAAAGCCACATCCAAATATCCTCCTCCATTTCCTCTTAAATCAAAGATAAGATTTTTCATTCCTTGTTTTTTAAGTTCTCTTATTGCATCATCAACCTCTTTTAAGGAATTTTGAGCAAAGCGATCCAATCTTATATATCCCAAATCCTCATCCAACATAAACCAAGTATCAACACTTGTTATAGGAATTTTATCTCTTACTACATCAAATAATATAGGCTCTTTTCTGGAATTTCGTTTTACTAATAGTTTAACCTTAGTTCCTTTTTCTCCTCTTAGGTGTTTGAAAACCCAATCTGTTTTTATACTATCTCCTGTTGCAAAGTCATTATCCACTTTTATTATTTTATCTCCCGGAAGTATCCCAACCTTTTCAGAAGGACCTCCTCTTATTACTTCAACAACACATATTGTGTCTTTCATTATTTGAAACGAAATACCAACTCCATCAAAATTTCCAACCAAAGGTTCATTCATTTTCTCTACATCTTCTTTGGATATATAAACTGAATGAGGGTCTAATTCTTTTAGCATATTGACTATTCCCTTTTCTACAATTTTAGGCATATCTGTTTTTTCTACATAGTAATATCTTATCATACTAAGTAGGTAAGCCATTTTGCTATCTGTGGATAAAACATCGCCTCTTTGAACATTTTGAGAGTAGGAATTGAAACCTATTAACAAAATTAGAGTAAAAATAAGTTGTTTCATTACAATAATAATTTATGTTGTTTCGTTAATAAAAATGCTTTGCAAAGATAAAAAATAAAAATATAGAAATATATGAGTATATATACCATATTATTAATTATTACTTTTGCCTTATCCTTTGTTGGTCTTTGGAAAATATTTCAAAAGGCAGGTTTTAAGGGTTGGCAAAGCTTAATACCGCTACTTAACGTTTGGATTGCTACAAAAATTATCAATAAAAAATATTGGTGGTTTATTTATTGCTTGATTCCTTTCATAAATATTTTTGTTATCATGCTTATGATAATAGAAATTATGAAGTGTTTCGGCAAAAATAGTCTTTTATTCCAGCTTTTAAGTGTATTGTTTCCTTTTATAATTCTTCCATATATTGGATTTTCAAAAAAAGAAACTTATACCCATCCATCAAAACTTCCAGCAATAAAACATTCTGCTTTGAGGGAATGGGTAGATGCAATTTTGTTTGCAGTAATTGCGGCTTCAATAATAAGAATGTTTTTCTTTGAAGCATACACAATCCCTACTTCTTCTATGGAAAAATCTCTTTTGGTTGGGGATTTCCTATTTGTAAGTAAGATTGCATACGGACCAAGAATACCAAATACACCTTTGGCTTTTCCTTTGGTTCATCACACAATACCATTAATAAATACAAAATCCTATTTAGAGTGGATAAAATTGGATTATTTTCGTTTTAAAGGCTTAGGTAAAGTTAAAAGAGGAGATGCTGTTGTATTTAATTTTCCTGATGGAGATACTCTTTCAACAGCTTATCAAAGTGCAGAAAGTTATTATACATTAATTAAAAAATACGGAAGACAAAGAGTATGGTCTTCTCCACAAGAATTTGGAGAAATTATAGCACGTCCTGTTGATAAAAGAGAAAACTTTATAAAACGTTGTATCGCTCTTCCTGGGGAAGAAGTCAAGATAATAAATAGTGTTGTCTATATTAACGATAAACCAATTGAACAACCAAAAGATTATCAAATAACATACAAAATAGAAACTGAAAACGAATCAACAATAAATGAAAAAGAGCTATTAAATATAGGAGTATCCAAAGAAGATATGGCAATGATGTATATATCCTATTATACTAATCTAACAAAGACTCAAATTGAAAACTTATTAAGTACTCCTTACGTTTTGGATATAGAACCTATGAATTCTCAAATCTCAACCTATACTACCTTTACTAAGATTCCTTGTAAGATAATTTTCCATCCTGATTTAGTTGATAAACGTTCCGTTCTTTCTATGGTTGGTGTTGATAGCACAGAGATAAATTCAACAATAAACTATCCAACTCTTCCTCTTACAACAGATATGGTTGAACAAATAAAACGATTTCCTTACGTAAAGAACATAATTCCTGTAATACAACTTAAAGGATATGGAGATGAAAACCTATTTCCTTTCCAAAAGAACTTAAATTGGAATATTGACAATTATGGTCCTGTATTGGTTCCTAAAAAAGGAATGACTGTGGAATTAAATGAAAATAACATTGCTTTATATAAAAGAGTTATTGAAACTTTTGAAAAAAACAAATTTGAACAAAAAAACAATAGAATATACATAAACGACAAAGAAGTCACATCCTACACTTTTAAGATGGACTATTATTGGATGCAGGGCGACAATCGTCACAATTCTATGGATAGTCGCTATTGGGGTTTTGTACCAGAAGATCATATTGTAGGAAAGGCATCTTTTGTTTGGTTAAGTATAAATAAAGATATGAGCGGATTAAAATGGATCCGTTGGAATAAACTATTCAGACTAATCAAATAAATTATAAAAACTACACTAAGATGAAACAAGTTAAAGTACTATTAGCTGAACCAGATCTGAATTTAGGTCCAATCCTAAAACAGTATCTTGACAAAAATGGTTATCAAACTTCTTTGGTAACTGATGGTGAATCTGCAATGAAACATTATTCTTTGGAAGATGTGGATTTTGTTATTTCTGAGGCTACCTTGCCTTTATTGGATGGTATTAAACTATTGGAAACAATCAGAACTTTGGATAGAGATACTCCGGTAATCCTATTATCAGAAGATCTCTTAACAAACGATGACAAGGTTAAGGCTTATGAAGCAGGAGTTGATGATTATATTGCTAAACCATATTTTATGGATGAAGTCCTTTATAGGATGAAAGCAATAGAAAAAAGATTAAACAAGGTAGAACATCAAAATGATATATTCCCTATTGGGGAATTATACACCTTTGATTTCAATTTAAAATCTCTTTTCTTTAAAGGCACTCTTGTAGATCCTGCCTGCGAATACAAACTCACAGGAAAAGAGTCTCAACTCCTAAGAATATTATGCATAAATGCAGGTCAAACAGTAGATAGAGTTGTTATACTACAAAAAATTTGGAAAAGCGACACATATTTCAATGCAAGAAGTATGGATGTTTATATTACAAAACTACGCAAACACTTTTCCAAAGATCCAAATGTTGATCTTGTAAATCAGCATGGCATTGGTTTTAAACTTATAATTAATTAATATTATTGATGAGAAAAATTTTATTTTTATTTATCTTTATTCTAACAACCATGTTCTTTGGTTGCAGAAGTATCACTCCAAGTGATTTTGAACCTTCTTATCAAAATGCACAAATGTTACCTCGTCTTTCCATTTGGTTTGATGTACCTTCATTTGAAAATGCATACGGTGCTAACTCCTATTCAGCAGATGGCTCAACATCTCCTGAATCCCCTTACGGAAAAGGAGTTTTCAAGGTTGATGAGACCACAAAAATTTACACAGCAGAAAAGAGAATACATGATGCTTGTAAGTTATGGGTGTATGATATGAACAATAACATTATGGATATTACAGGAAAGAAAACCGGTAATATTGTTTTGAGAATTGGTTCTGCATACAAAAAGGACAATTATAAATGGAGTTGGCTTTCAGGTTTTACTGTTGGCATACTAAATGCTTGCGGGATGCCAATGTGTTCTAATCGTACAGAATTGGAAGTAATTGTTGAAATTTACGATTTAAGAGATAATCTTGTTGCAAAGTTCAATGAAAGGGGCACATCAAAAGAATATATGGCTGCCTACTACGGATATTATGAGTTTAGAAGGAAAGCAGCTTCGGAGGCATTAGAAGATGGATTAATAAAAATAAAAGAACTTATTCAAAAGGACTATGCCGTAATTAATGCAAAACTTCGTTAAGTTATTTTTTGCATACATTATAACATCTTGTTCAATAGTTTGTATTGGACAAGATGTTCATTTTTCAACTTTTGACGCTAACTACCAATTTCTAAATCCCGCTTTAACCGCATTTGGAAGCAACACTTTTAGAATTGGAACAATATTTCGTAATCAATGGGCTACTGTTTCCAATGGCTATAATACATATATGCTTTCTTTGGAAGCTATGCCCTACAACAGCAGAATAAGACAACAAGCAATAGGTTTAGGAATAAATCTTCTTTCTGATGAGGCTGGGACGCTTGCTTATGGACAAAAAAATATAATGATTTCTATTTCCTATTTTAAAGCTATTGACAAAAATAAAAATCATTACATATCATTTGGCTTAGAAGGAGAAACCTCATCTTTAAATTATGATGAGACAAAGGCTAATTTTTCTCCCTTTCCAGAAGATAATGAAGGAATACTTCTAAATAGAGTTAGGACTTTTAGCTGGGGAGTGGGCTTACATTGGCAAATTCAAGCAAATTCAACACATAATTTTCAAGCAGGAGCATCCCTACATCACATAAATAGACCTTCTCTTTCATATTTTGAAGATAAAACATCCTTCCTTCCAATGAAGTTTTCAATATATTTTTCCGATGCAATTGCTCAAAAATACGATAATGCAATAAAGCCAACAATATTCTTTCAAAGACAAGGAAAATATAATGAAACAATTATTGGCTCAGACTATATCTTTAATATATCTTCTTCAACAATAATAAGCCAAACAATTTCAGCAGGACTATATTATAGAGTAAAAGATGCCATTATTTTAATGGGAAAATACAATTATAGAAACATAAATATAGGGCTTTCCTACGATATTAACCTCTCTGCACTTACTAAGGCATCACAAAGTTATGGAGCTGTTGAATTATGGATACTATATTCCTTTGCACCTTTGGGCTATAAAAAATCAAGAACAACAATACCATGTCCAGAGTTTTAAGTTTTTTAAAACATTTTTTCGTTTTTTGCCTCATACTTTTCCTATCTTTGAATTTGAAAGGACAAGAAAAATATATGCTCCTATACGAAAAAACTGGTGATAAGGAATTTTCAATGAAAGAATATAGTACATCAGTAGAAAGCTATGAAAAAGCCATGATTTTTTTTCGCCCTCCAATAAGATTATACTATAAATTGGCTTATGCCTATCAGATGATAAACAACTATGAAGAGGCAGAAAAATACTATAAAAAGGTTATTGATGACAACGATACTATAAATCTTTATGAAACCTTTCCTTTGCTCCATTTAAATTATGCAAACATTGCAATTGAAAACGGAAACATATTTATTGGTGAAAGAGTGCTTAAAAACCTATTAAAAAATACAAAAGATAAATTAACTATCCAAAGGGCTAAACATATTCTTGAAAATATAGACTGGATAAATGAAAATAATAAATTAATCTTTGGAATAAGGGTAAAGAATTTAGGCGATAATGTAAATAATGAATACTCTCAGGCATTAAACTTTGCCCTAAATGATTCAATTCTTTTTTTAACTCATACCTCATATAATAAAACCCAAGAGCAAGGAAAGACAATATATACAGATGCCCTACAACAAATTTACACAACTATATTTTCTCAAAACGAATATTCGCCCATAAAACTCTATGATGAAAAAATACTTTTAAGGGAAAAACAAGATGTAGAAAATATTTGTTTTGACTCTTCTAATTGTGATCTATATTTTACTCTTTGCAATGAGAACAAAAGTGTTTGTTATATATATAAGAGTGAAAGAAAGGATGGCAAGTATGGAAAAAAGAAAAAACTAAATTCAAGTATAAATAAGAAAAATTGCCATAATACACACCCCAACATGGGATATTATAATGGAGAAAAGGCATTGTATTTTTCTTCAAATAGAGAGGGAGGTTACGGAGGATATGATATATATGTTTATCCTTTGGAGAATAATAAGGATGATATTGTAATAAATCTTGGAAAAGAGATAAACACCTTAGGCGATGAAATAACCCCTTTTTATTCTATTGGTGATACAGGCATATATTTTAGTTCAAACTATCATTTTGGCTTTGGTGGCTTTGATATATTTCGCTCTTCAATAAGAGGAACAGAGTTTTTGGAAGTTGAAAACTTAATGCAGCCTATAAACTCTACGGCAAATGATATATTTCCTGTAATTGTTGATAGCCAGAAAAAAGGATATTTTTCTTCAAATAGAGAAAGCCCCTACTCAAATAAAAACAAGACCTGTTGCAACGATATTTATTCTTTTGAAGTGGATAATTCCCTTCCAAATATCCCAACAATACAAGTTGTTAAAACAAAGAATAGGTTTTCTCCCATCTTTTCTCTTCCCCTTAATATTTATTTTGACAATGATGAACCTCAGCCCCAAAGTCTTAGTAAGGAAACAAAAGCAAATTATTTGGATTTATATAATGAATATATAGATAAGGAAAATGATTATAAGTCCTCTGCCCTATCCTTTTATGATAATGATACAAATAATTTAGGCTATACTTTTTTAAATACTTTTTTCAATAAAATACTTACTAATAGTTTTGAAACATTAAACTCAATGTGTGAATATATTCTTTTGCATTTGGAAAAAGGTGAAAGGATTACCCTCTCTGTTATTGGGCATAGCTCTGCCCTATACAATGATATTTATAACTATATTCTTTCTGAGCGTAGGGTAAGTTGTCTTATAAATTATCTCAATATTTGGAAGAATGGAGCATTATCCTATTATATAAAAAACAATGCAGAGGACAATTTACCCCTATTGTATATAAAAACTTTGGCATTAGGAAAAATCAATAGTAAATCAGATAACCCACAAAGTGTGAGTGAGAAAAGAAAAACAATATTTCAAAAAAATTCCATATTAGAACGCAGAGTAGAAATTAAACTTCTTGAAAAAAGAAAGTAAATCCTATTATCCTTTATCACTTTATTAAAGCTCATAAAGCCTTTATTATAAAATTCAACATTTTTTTAACATTTCACACCCCATTTTTGACCCCATTTTTAACACTTTAGTAAATTTTTTCGCCAAAATTTAACATTTTTTAACATTTCATTCAAAATTTGTCGGCAACCGACCTTTGTTTTTCCTAACGGAATTTCAGATTTTCAAATTATTAATTATCAATATAATCCAAGCAAATTTTAATATATTTTTCCAGATTTTTAATTAAAAAACAAAAATCCTTATTTTTTCAGAAAAAAACGAAGAAAAATTCAAATAAAACGCTGTTTTATTTTGCTAAAACGAAGAAATAATTTTCTAAATCTTCGTTTTATTTTACTGAAACGAAGATTTATTCAAAGACAACAAACTAATAATTAAGAGATTACTTTATAAATATAAATGAAAATTAAATTTGGAAATATTAATGCCTTATTGCCCTTAAAAGGCTCTTTGATTTGGGCAAAGATACAAAAAAGATTTGATATATGCAAGTGGCGATTTTCAATTTTGGAAGTTCGGAATTTAACATTTGAAGGAAAAAATGTTAAATATTTTTTGAAATGATATTATTTTATTAATGATTGATATATTATAAGGTTATTTGATTTAAAAAATGTATATTTGCAAAAAAAATAAGAATTTATTTTCTTTTGTAATGCAAATAGTTGTATTACCATTGTCAATATTTTAATAAATGTATTTTTTAAATACTTTTGTATTTTGTAATTAATAAAAGATATGCTTACAGCAGAAGAAATAAAGGCAATTGTCAGCAGTGGAGAGGGTTTTAATGTTGATTTCAAGGTGAAAGTGCCTCAAAAGGTAAAAGAACTTAGTATGTCGGTATGCTCCTTTGCTAATGCTGCTGGAGGTTATATTATTCTTGGAGCAGATGATAAGAATAATATCTATGGTATAGATATAGATAATAAGACACGTTCTGCAATACAAAACACTATACGAGAAATTACTCCTGCGGTATATACAGAAATATATAAAGTAAAATTGAATGGGTTGGATGTATGGGTGATTGAAGTGCCCAGCGGAAGCAATAAGCCATACGTATATTCAGGTGCTATCTATGTTAGAGAAGGTTCTAACACTCAAAAATTAACCTCAGCCAATGAAATGCGAGAGTTCTTTGAACAGAGCGGACGTATTCACTTTGATGAAGCATCATGTAAAGAATTTAATTATCCAGATGATATTGACGAAGAAACATTCCTTAAATTTTGCCAACAATCTTCAATAAATACTAATATTTCGCAAGAGCAAATTCTTCGTAGTTTGCAGATATTTGATAAAGATGGAATAATTAAAAAAGGTGGAGTACTATTCTTTGGAAAGAAACCAGAGAATTATTTCTATCAAGCTATCACTCGTTGCGTGCGTTTTAAAGGCACAACAAAAACTTTAATTATTGATGATAAAACTTATGGGGGTTCTTTACTTAATCAATATATCAAGGCATCAAAGTGGTTACAAGATAAAATGGAGGTTGCTTACATCATTGACGATATGGGACCACATAAAGAAAAGTGGGAACTTCCTTTGCCTGCTCTACGTGAAGCACTAATTAATGCTATATGTCATAGAGAATATTATGAAAAAGGAGCAAATATTATGGTAGAGGTATATGATGATAGAGTAGTTATAACTAATCCTGGTGGCTTACTCCCAATAGTAGCTGAAAATTTCGGAGAAATGAGTATGTCTCGTAATCCATTAGTTTTTGGATTATTTACTCGTATGCAAATTGTAGAAAAGGTAGGTTCTGGTATTAGACGTATGAGTGATATGATGGCAGAAGTTAATTTGCCTGAACCAATATATAAAACTAAGGGCTTTTTTTCTATTACCTTTAAAAGATTAGAACAAAAAGTTAGTGCTCTTAGCAAAGAAGAAAATATAGTAGCTTTAACAAACACTCAAAAAGCTATATTATCCAAAATTAAACAAAATCCAAATATCTCTTTTAATGAATTGGCAAATGAATTAGATTTATCAAAAAAGACAATTAATAAAGCCTTTAATTATCTTAAAGAAAACAATCTTATAACACGTCAAGGTTCTAAACGAAAAGGATTTTGGATGGTATTGGTTTAATAAAGTACACCAATAAGTACACCAAAGTACACCAATAAGTACACCAATAAATAGACTAATAAAGTAAAGATTATTATTTAAAGCATCTTTAATATTAAAGATTATGGAAGAACTATTCTAAAACCTAAGTTATTGGAGCGAGCTTGATTTGATATTCCTGCTCTATTGGCTGAACGATGTTGGGAAGAACCATTGGTAAAACCTCCTCCTCTTCTTACATTTGATGAACCTGTACTTGGACCCTTAGGATTTGTCTTTGAACTATTATCATACCAATCCGACTTATCGCTACACCACTCCCATACATTACCACTCATATCGTATATTCCTAACTCATTGGGTTGCTTTTCCCCTATTGGATGAGTCATTTCTGAGGAATTACCCTTATGCCAAGCAACTTCATCAACATTATTGCTACCACTATACTTATAACCCTTACTTTCCCCTCCGCCTAATGCAGCATATTCCCACTCAGATTCAGTAGGCAGGCGATATTTTTTTCCTGTCTTTGTGTTTAATCTCATCAAAAACTCGTTTATATCGCTCATATTAACTTGTTCAACAGGAAGATTATCTCCCTTAAAATAGGATGGATTATTGCCCATTACTGCCTTCCATTGTTTTTGTGTAATTTCATACTTACTAATATGAAAACTGCTCAAACGAACCTTATGTTGTGGTCTTTCATCTGAGTCTATATCCTTATCCAAATTTTCTTCTGAGGACCCCATCTTAAATTTTCCTCCCTCAACGGCTATCATTTCAATTGGGATATTATCAAAGCGTTCAACAAAATTTGTGTGTTTATCAAGTACCTCACTATTGCACCCAAAGAAAAGAGTTACAATGCTAATTAATAATAATAGTTTCATTTTCGTTTTTTTGTTTTTGTTTTTAATATTCTATTGTTTTTTATTTAAAATTCAAAACTTAGTTTAAGATTAACTTGACTTGGTGTTAGGTAATTGGGAACAGAGTAGTATTTCCACGAGTAATCTGCTATCCACATATAGGATATTGTATTTTGATTGCCAAAAATATTAAACCATTCTATATTTAACCATATTTTTTTTATGTATTTCATAAAATTCTTTTTTGCCCATAAGGATTCTTCATCCTTAATTTTAAAAGTAAATGCAATATCTGACCTCATATAAGAAGGCATCCTACGTCTTTCTCCCGAATAATTTGGAATCTCATAAGGGTATCCCGTTCCGAAATTGAAGTTTAGATAAACTCGTAAGAAGGGCATTGAGGGTATATAGTCTTGAAAAGAAACATTGATATTAAAGAGTTGATCGGTTGGACGAGGAATATATCCATAGTTATCTCCTTTTATATCTTCTTTGGTCTGCATTAAAGACATAGTAATCCAAGAGTCTATTCCCTTAATAAACTCTCCAAATAAGCGAAGGTCTATTCCACGGGCAAACCCCACTGCATTGTTTTGGGCAGAATATCTTATCCTAACATTATCTATTGTATATGGAATTAAATCCCAAAGATATTTATAGTAGGCTGATGCTAAAAATTTAAAACTACGAGAAAACATCTTAAAGTTATAGTCGGAAGAAAGTACAAAATGAAGGGATTTTTGAGATAATATCTTATTATTTATATCTCCTTTTTCATTTCTATACTCTCTAAAAAACGGACTTTGGGAATATATCCCTGTTGCAAAACGGAAAAGCCAATCATTTTTCCATTTAGGTTTAACAGATACTGACGCTCTTGGAGAGAATAACACCTCTTTATTAAAGGTCCAATATTGTCCTCTTGCACCTATATTAAAGTAAAGTAGGGATTTCTCTTTTTCAATTGTCCATTGTCTTTGAATGAAAGCAGCAAAACGAGAAGATGAAACATCGTTAATGGACTTATAAATGTTTTGAAGCATAGGAGGATTTTGAGGATTTTCTTCTCCCGGAATATCAGGCACAGTCCCCAAAGGAGTACCTGCTGAGTCTATCATCTTCCATTCATTCATCTTGTCTTTGATTTGCTCAAATTGATATTTTAATCCCCAAGATAAATTTCCATTTTCATAAAAACGCATTCCTTTATGCTCAATGTTGTATATTTGAGCTTGAAGACGATTTCTTGCATGTTCTATATAAGTTCCTATACCTCTGTCAAAGGAAGAGGTGTCTTGCTGGCTTTCTTGTGAGGATTCATAAAGCCAATATTGCCCTTGTATATCATAAGTCTCCTTTTCGTCAGTACCAAATAGTGAAGTTATAAGTTTTAGATTTATATCTTTTGAAGGTTTATATGTAAATTGGAGTGCTCCAAAGGCAGAAGAGAACCTATCTAATTCTTCTCCGTCAAAGTATATCTTTAATTTTAGTGTTTCATATATGCTTCCAAATGTTGTTTCTCTTGTTCGGGGGATGAATTGATATTTATTATCTGCTATATTTCCTAAGAATGAAACTTCTAATTTTTCATTTACATCGTAGGTTAAATACAATTGCAAATCGTTAAATACGGGATAATAGCTTCCTTTTGTATCTAAGGAGCCTAATATATACTTATTAGTTTTGTTTCTATAACCTATTTGATATGTTATCTTCTTTCCAATTAATCCTTCCAAATGAATACTTCCTCCAAGTAGGCTTATTGATGCATTCCCTGCAAAAGATTGTGGTTTTCTATACTTAATATCTAAAACAGAAGAAAGTTTATCTCCATACTTTGCATCAAAACCTCCTGAGGAAAAAAGAATATCTCCAACCATATCGGAGTTTATGAAAGACAAGCCTTCTTGCTGACCACTTCTAATTAGGAAGGGACGGAATATTTCTATATCATTTACATATATAAGGTTTTCATCGTAGTTCCCACCTCTTACAGAATATTGAGAAGATAATTCATTATTTGAACTTACTCCTTCAAATGTTTTTATTAATCCTTCTATTTGAGATGTGGGACCAATAACATTTTTTGCCCATTGAGTTTTTATTCTTGTTATTCCTTCCATTCGTGATGCCTCTTCCCTTATTTCAATACTTTCTAATGAGGTTTGGCTTTTTACCAAAGAGAAATTAATAGTTTTTGTTTCTTTTTCCTTCAATTTCATCTTGTATAACTTTGTTGCATATCCTATATATGATATTGCAATTTCAAGCTCTTTATTTGCTGGAACCTTAAAAGAAAACTCTCCTTTTTCATTTGTAGTTGCACCAACTGGCTCATCAATATTAATAACTCCAATATTGACTAATTCCAATCCTTTATTATTTTCATCCGTTATAATACCTTTTATATAGGCATACTTATTTTGAGAAAATATGCTTTGATTAAAAAACAAGAATATTAAAAGTATGGATATAAATAATAGTGTTTTTCTCATATATGGTTTTATTTCATTACACTTTGTGCATATCCTATTAAACTATCAAAAGTATCTCCCATTTTGCGATAATAAACAAATATATGATATACATTATTTGTTTGAGAAAAGTTTCCTTCCACAGCACCTATATTGTAGAAAGGATTTAATGTTGTAGGCATAAACATTATCATATAGTTGTAAAAACCCTGCTTTAAGTATAAGCTCGCAGTGTATGCACTATATCTATCATCGTATTGCATTATGTTTTGTTCATTACAATCCCAAGAAGATAATTCACCCCAAACATAAAATCTTCCACCTACTCTTTGTGGGATTTTTAAATAAAAATCTACCCAAGCATAATCGGAAGACAAATCATAGTTATCATCTCTGTCATTACGCACATAGTAATATCCATTTATATCTCCCAAAGTGGTGTATGGGAGTTTTGAACGATCGTATATGGGTTTTAGTTTAACTACATTCTCTCCTTGAATAAAGTCAAAGTTACTTACATTTTGACTTCTTAATCTAAGAGAAGAGAAATCAAAATTTCTAAATTCATTGGAAGCATCAAATATATTTGACTTATCAAAGGAATATTCCAATTCCCTTCCGTTATATTGACGAAGTTTTAATAGGGAAATATTATCCTTTCTTCCGTTTTGCTGAACAAATACCTTTATATATCTATTTGGATCTAAAAAAGAAATATTATCACTTGGAGATATCAAAACATCAACTTCTTGTTTTGTGTTTCTATCCTCAGGAGAGCGTCCCATCATAACATTAGCTCTTATATTTGCTCCATTTTCATAGACCATAAACTTGCTAATAAATGCAACATTATCTGGATTATCGTATTCATATACCTTTATAATATAATTGCCCGAAACTAAAAAACGCATCATATTATTAGGAAACATTTGCCAATAATGCACATATCTTTGTATTGTGTTAATACTATTGGCATGGTTTTCTATAATCCCTTGTTCAAAACCTTCAATATATTCCTGTGGATTTAAATTACTCTGAGTCCAATCGCTATTACAATGTATTATTGTATAGCCATACTGCTCTGTTTCCTCTGAAAGAACATCAAATTTTAGGGTAATTCTATCATTAGTGTTTAATCGGAGTAAGGGTAGGGAAAAATCCGCACCCTTAGATTCCAATTTTACTGTTTTTATTAGTGGCAAATAAACCTTCTCCTCAAAGACATAGTTTTGGGAAAAAACGTTTAATGTCAAGAGGGTTAAAAAAAGAAAAGAAAAAAGTGATATGGTTTGTCTTTTTTTCATCTAAGCCATTATCTCTTCTATTTCTTCTACTGTCTTAGGTATTGGTTTTCCTAAAACCCTACTTCCTTTTTCTGTCACTAAAATATCATCTTCTATTCTTATTCCGCCGAAATCCTTATATTTTTCAACTTCATTGTAATTGACAAACGATAAAAACTTCTTCTCTGCCTTAAATTTGTCTATCAAAGCTGGCACAAAATAGCATCCGGGTTCATCTGTTAGGACTATACCTTCTTCCAATTTACGACCAAAACGCAAAGATGATAATCCAAATTGAGTAGAACGAGATGTCTTTTCATCATATCCAACTAAGTTTTCATCAAAATTTTCCATATCATGCACGTCCATGCCCATCAAATGTCCTAATCCATGAGGCATAAATAATCCCATGACACCTTCATTTACGGCATCATCAACATTTCCCTTTATTAAACCTATATCTTTTAGGCATTGTGCAAGAACAGTTACTGCTTTTATGTGAATTTTTTTATACTCTACATTTGGTTTAATTTGTTTTAGTGCCTCTAAGTTGGAGTTTAACACAGCTTGATATATGTCTTTTTGTCTTTGATCAAACTTTCCTCCGCAAGGAACTGTACGTGTAATGTCGGAACAATAGCCACTTGGTGTTTCACATCCTGCATCTGATACAAGCATTCTTCCTTTTTGAAGTTTTAAACTATGATCATGTCCATGCAGGATTTCACCATGTGTTGTTAAAATTATAGGAAAAGAAACTGGTCCCCCACCTGATAGAGCTATTCCTTCCATTTTACCAGCTATCTCATATTCGTAAGTTCCCAAATCCTTAGCCATACGCATCATTGTTGTGTGCATCTGGTATGCAGTTTCTATTGCCTTTTCTATTTCTGCTATTTCTTCTAATGATTTTATTGATCTTTGTTTTACGATAGCTTTTCTCAAAGCTATGGAAGCAAACTTTTCAACATGGCTATTTTTGATATGTAACATAGAAGATAATATATTCCTATTCTCAGCTCTATAAGGAGGAAGAAAATGTATTTGTCTGCCTTTTAGAATTGCCTCTTCCATTAGGTTGTAAAGGTCCTTTCTTGTACCTGAATTTTTAACTCCTATCAAAGAAGCCCTCTCTGATATTGTAGCAACAGGTCCTGACCATATAATATCTTCTATTTCTACATCGTCACCAAAAAGATATTCCTCTCCATTATTAGCATCTATTACCCCTGCTAAGTCTATTAGAGGGTATTCAAAGTAGTAACGAAAGGAAGAGTCTTGACGAAATGTGTAACAATTGTTAGTGTAGTTGAAAGGAACATCTCCATTACCTAAGAGTAGTATTAAGCCATCCTTTACTTCATTAGCCAATATTTTACGTCTTTCTATGTATGTGCTTTTTGAAAACATTGTTTTTTATTTTTATTTTATGAATATATTTAAAGGGTAGGTTAATCTATGTTTTTATATAATAAATTTAACCCACCCTTTTCTTATTATTAAATATGTTTTAATATGTCAAGAGTGTGTTTATAACACATTTCAACTGTTTTAATTTCTAATTTTTCATCAGGAGAATGCACCCCTCTTAATGTTGGACCAAAGGAAATCATATCCATTCCCTTGTATTTTTCTCCTATTAATCCACATTCCAACCCTGCATGAATTGCCCTTACAATTGGCTTTTTATTAAACAATCTCTCGTATGACTCAGAGGCAATCTTTAATATCTTTGAATCAGGATTAGGAGTCCAACCCGGATAACCATCTCCATGAGAAACATCTGCTCCAACTAAAAGAAAACATGCTTCATTCCTATCACATGCTGCCTCTTTTGCAGTTTCTACTGAGGAGCGTTGAGACGTTGCAATAACAAAACAATCGTCAATCATTTTAACAGAGGCTAAATTTGTTGAAGTTTCAACAAAGTTAGGTATTTCTCTACTCATAGCAAGAACTCCATGTGGAATAGCATAAAGAACATTTAATAAATCCTCTTGTGTCATAGAATCTATTACCTCTTTGGGTTTTTCAACCTTTTCTATCTTTACGCTCATATTAGGTTCAGTTGAACGGAACTCAAAGCATATTTCTTTATTGTATTGTTCAACCATTCTTATTATTTCTTCTGAATCTTTTTCCGTAGCTACTAATACTGCTTTTGCTTCTCGGGCTATTGCATTTCTTAAATTACCACCTTCAAATGAAGAAAGTGCATAATCAACTTCTTTGTTAATAGTCCAAAGTATTCTATTCAACACTTTGTTAGCACAAGCTAAGCCTTTGTTTATATCATCTCCTGAATGACCACCCTTTAATCCAGAAACGCAAATCTTTAAACCAATACCTTCTGGGGAGGCTTCCTTTTGATAAGGTATTTTTCCCAAAGTATCCTTTCCTCCAGCACAGCCTATGAACAATTCACCCTCATCTTCTGAATCCAAGTTAATGAGTATCCTGCTTTTTAAAGTGTCTTCTCCTAATGCATTTGCACCTGTTAGACCTGTTTCTTCATCAACAGTAAATAGTGCTTCTATATTTCCATGTTCTATATCATCACTATCCAATATAGCTAAAATCATTGCTACGCCTATACCACAATCAGCCCCTAATGTAGTGCCCTTAGCTTTTACCCAGCCATTATCAATATATGCTTCTATGGAATCTTTTTCAAAGTCAAAGACCTTGTCATTGTTTTTCTCACAAACCATATCCATGTGCCCTTGCAGACAAACCCAAGGCTTGTTTTCATATCCTTTTGTTGCATTTTTACGGATTATAACATTACCTATTTCATCTCTAAATGTTTCTAATCCCCGAGTATTACCCCAATTTAGTAAGTAGTCTCTTATTTTTCCTTCTTTCTTTGAAGGACGCGGTATTTCAAGTATTTGAGAAAAATATTTGAAAACTTCTTTTGGCTCTAATGCCATTAAATCTTCTTTCATTGTTGTCATTTTTTTGGTTAATACGACTAAATTTTGAGCAGTCAAAGTTAGTATTTTTTTCTTTTTTAACAATAACGAACATACATATAAATTAATTGCTCACCACAAATAAATGTAATGAGCAATTATTAAAAGAGTGATCTCGGCGGGACTCAAACCCACAACCTTCTGAGCCGTAATCAGATGCACTATTCAATTATGCTACGAGACCCTTTATTGAGTTTGCAAAAATACAACATTATTTTATATTACCAATTCTAAAAAGGAAATTTATTTTATATACTTTTTGAATACATATAAGCTACTATTGTTTAAAAATTATCTAAAAAGTCGGCAACCTTCTGCCAAGCGGCATTTAATTGTCCTTGCGAACCACCAAGTGGCTTTTATTCGTCCTTGCGGAAGTCTGGTGTTACATTTATACATTTATAATTAAAAAAATTAAAACAAGAATAATTTTCTATGTAAATGCAATAACTACCTATCAACTCCACAATTTCAAGACCTAAAATATTATATTTTCAAAAATATTTAACATTTCACACCCAATTTTTGACCCCATTTTTAACACTTTAGTAAATTTTTTCGCCAAAATTTAACATTTTTTAACATTTCATTCAAAATTTGTCGGCAACCGACCTTTGTTTTTCCTAACGGAACTTCAACTTTTCAAATTATTAATTATCAATACAATCCAAACATATTTTAATATATTTTTCTCGATTTTTAATTAAAAAACTCAAAACCTTATTTTTTCAGAAAAAAAACGAAGAAAAATTCAAATAAAACGCTGTTTTATTTTGCTAAAACGAAGAAATAATTTTCTAAATCTTCGTTTTAATTTTCTAAAACGAAGATTTAGTCAAAGATAATACACTAATAATAAAGTGATTATATCGTAATCAAAAATAAAAATAAGTTGTGGGGAAATTTCTATGTCTTTTGCCTTAAAAGAAACTTTGTTTGGCAAAGGTACAAAAAAGATTTGATAAATGCAAACGGGAAATTTCAGTTTTGAAATTTTGAATTTAACATTTGAGGGGAAAAATGTTAAATATTTTTTGAAATTAACTTTTTCATATATCAAAACAATGGTATTCATTTCATTGTAAAACTAATATTATATGCAAATATTGGTAATTTATATAAAGAAACAATACGGGAAAAGAGATAAATCCCCTTATTATTGGTTGTTTTATGTAATTCCCTTTGCTAATTGTCCCTATTGAATTAGGATAATAAATGTGGATTGCTGATTTCCGTTAGGACAAAATAAAGGTCGGTTGCCGACAAAAATTTGGTTTCTATTGAATAATTTTTATAATTTTGTCTCCAATAAAAAGTAAAAAATATGAAATTCATTCGTATTCTTCTTCATAAACTTTACTTCCTTTTTTTAAGGACTAATACCCTTTTGTCTCATACTAAATACATATATACATACAACGCTATAACTATCTATATAGTAAAATGTATTTTATCAAACAAAGAATTTATATTAAACCAATTTATACATTTAAAAGGTATATTCTTTTTGTGTAAAAACAATTTGAGTGTCTTTGGGAGACATATATAAAAAGTATATGCCTCCAAAGTTTTAGATAAAATCAAATAACTATACAACTTTTGATATTAGCTGGTAAATAAGATTAATATAAACAAAAAAATATTAAAAAATGAAAAAAATAATTAGTTTTTTTGCATTAATTACAATAGTTATTAATGCTTTTGGTCAAATTCCAGATATGGAAACTTTTGTAAAAAAATTGACCGATTCAGGTAGTGTTTATACACAAAAAGTCCAGCAGTGGAATAATGACACTTTAATTGTTTTGTCACAAGCAACAAATTTAAGCAGATGTAGTTTTTATCTTATTGATGAAGTTCATAATACTGTCCTGCAAGCAATGGTAGAACCATCAGATACAGTTAAAGACTTTAAAGTATTTAATAATACAATATGGTTTTGTGGAAGCTATTCATCTATGCCTGGGACATATCCATTAGGATTTGTAGCTAATGCATCTTTGCAAGATTTATTTGCAAATCAAACATATCATTTAAGATACACTAAACCTATGTTTTCTGTGGATAAAATTGAAATATGTATAGATCCTAATACTCATCATACTATTATTTGTGGAATAGGAATATCAGGAAATGTATATCCACAAGCAGCTTGTTTCTTACATTATGATTGTATTTATGATTCTGCACTTGTCTTTACAGCTCCAAATACTGATGAAATCTACGATGATATTGTAATAAAACAAGATTATTCAATAAATAATGCTTTTGTTGTTGGAAGAAGTTCTTTATTCCCTACTATTGCCATTTTAGGTATCAGAAACTTTAATATATCCAATCCTTATAATAATACAGGTTCATACACAAATCTTTCTAATATTACACAAGGATATTTTCAATATCCATTAGTTGCAGATTCTTTAATTAGTAAATTTATTGCAGTAGCAGGCATTATAACAAATTTTAATAATTTTGAAGAAATAGATGTATTTCAAATAGATGTTTCCTCTATACAAACACCAATAATTACAGAAGGATTATTTTCTGAACCATATCCTATAGGAGCAATTTCAATTAAAGATTTAATGCTATATTTGGGTCCAAATACACATAATTATAAACTTCTTGCATTAGGTAATGGTCCTATTTTCCCTAACCCAAATATATTTAATTTTATTGTAGATATAGACTTTATTAATGACTCTTTTGATAATATAGTAAATGCATATTTTTCCGATCAAAAAATATTGTTTAATTCTTTTACAAAAACCAATAGGCAAATCATTATATCAACAGGGGTAAGTTTTGGTAATAATGTAATAAATACATTTAAAACAAATCCTTTTCGTATACGTCCTAATAATTGTTATAATGTCAGTACTTTTGGTATACATAAAATGAATATAGGCATTAATCCTTCTTCTTTAATGCCAATTACAAATATTGAGGCAGCTCATTATCATTGGGAATACAAACATGCAAATGTAATTTCGCAAAATATTAATCTCATTTGTCATTAATTAAAAATATAAGTCATGAAAAAAATAATATTATTAATCGGTTTAATTATTTATTCAAATATAGCATTTAATCAAAATGGTTTTATAGATGGCTCTTGGCCTCCTGAACACTATGATAGCTGGTTATTTCCTGAAGTATTCCAAAATGGGTGTGCAACTTTGCCTTTTGATAATTCAGATGGACGATATGGATATTCTCCTGGTCCCAATAGTGTTTGTAATGGATGGGTATCTCATGTAGATACAATGCCAAATTTAAGTGGTGTAATGATTCCTCAATATTCTAATCTTTCTGCTTTTGCTCAACCTTATTTTATTGATTCGGTAATTTCAATAAAAGGAGTGGCTATAATGGGGTATTATTTTCCTAAAGGTTATTTGAATGGATGCGATAAAGAAAATATTCCAGATAGTTTTTATTATTTTCAAATAAGAGATTCTAATTTTAATGTACTTGCACAAGTAAGATATGATACAACTATGGTAGTTAAACCTAATGATGACAATTTAATGAATTTATATAAAGAATTATTCTTTGATTCAACAATATTTATAACCGCATCAAAATTTTATACATCTATAACATTTCCTTATTATACTACTGATTTTTGTCTAACTCATCCAATGATAGGATCTATAAAAACAAATGATTCATGTCCTGTAACAGAATTTCCAAGTGGAACACAAAATTATAAAGATAAAGATACTCCTTGGGAAGACTTTACTCAGTTAGCTGCCCTTTGGGGAACAGAGACTCCTTCTGGGATAGCGGGCTTAACAGTTTCTGCCACATTTAGTACAATTTGTATATTTCCAATATTAGATACCTTAGTTTATAGAAGAGATGCTATTGTTGAGGCAACTAATGCTGAGTATAATGAAATTACATCTTCAATGAATATTTCTATATTTCCTTTGGATTTAGGTTATCCTTTGCCTGATAGTTTGGGTGTTGTTTATATTAAAAGCGATTCTTCTTTATTGGATATTACTAATCCTTTATGTAATATTATTTCTTCTACTTTTATTTCTGGACAAGGAGTTTATAATTATGAAATACCTTTTGATAGTATTCTTTGTGATACTACTTATTTCTTTAAACCTTTTATTGTAAATAGTAATGGCATTATTTATGGACAAGTAGATAGTTTCAAAAAGCAATGCTTTAATTCTGGATTAATAGATGCAAATAATAATGAAAATAAAATAAAGATTCATCCAAATCCTGCAAAAGATTATATAAT
>JAISIA010000018.1 GCA_031262295.1 Bacteroidales bacterium
TTAACAGATGATGGAGGAAATATAACTCAAACCATAAACTATCTTCCTTACGGAGAAACTTGGGTAGATATTCAAACTTTCAATATGATAGATTACAATCTCGGAGTGTATCTTTTCAACGGCAAAGAGAAAGATTCTGAAACAGGCTATAATTATTTTGGTGCAAGATACTATGATGACGAACGTATATCATGGCTTTCAGTAGATCCTTTAAGTGATAAATATCCTAACCTTTCTCCTTATGCATATTGTGCTAACAATCCTGTGAATTTAGTTGATCCTGATGGGATGGAAATGGATGATCCTCCTTCATCATACATTAATGCAGTTAGAGGATTTGGAGCATTTTTGGAAAATAATGCCAATAGTTCTTTTCTAAAACAATTAGGATATTCTATGCAAGAACCATATAATGCAGGAAGAATTGGATCCGCATATGGTAATGGTATATCAGCAATAGCTTCCAATTTTCAAATAAACATTGCAAATGCAAGCGGGTTAAGTCAAGGATCGCCAGGAGATCAAGGAAATGCAATTAGGCATACTTTATGGGAAGCTATGTTAACAAATGAATTAGGTGAAGATCATGCAAAAAGGGTTGGTAATTCTCATGAATCTAACACCAAAATTAATTTAAATCAAAGACAATTTGGTGATATAGAAAAAGCTGATAATATGGTTGATTTATTAAATAATGCTATAGGAAGAGAAATAGGTAAAAAGAACAAGGGAACAAATAATAAAACTTTAGCAAAAAAAGTAATAGATGAATTTTATAAGAACGGATTATGGACTGTGCGTGATAATGGAAATAATGTTTTTAGTATAGAAAAAACAAAAATATCCAAAGAACAAAGAGATGCTGCAATTAAAGAAATAGATAAAAAGGGTAATAATGGAAAAAATCAATAACATTATAAAAAAAATCATTTTAATCATTTTCATATCATCAACTTGCATTCTGTTTTATTGCTGCAATTCAAATTACAAGATAAAACGTTATATTGAATCTAATTGTGATTTTGATAAATCAGATGTATGTTATATAAATTTAAAAAAAGCATTAAAAACTGATTATGATACAATGTATATTTTTGGAGGAACTATATCAGCTGAAGAAATTTCTAAGATAATAAATTTAAAATACACAAATAATAATTGGGATGATGATTCATGGAAAATGGTGCTTGTAAAAAATAGAAAAATAATGTATGAAAATGAATATCATCCACAAAATATATCATTTTATCAATATCCCGGTTATACATATCATGATGGTGCAATTATTGGATATTACTTATACACTGATTCTATATTTACTGTAAAAAAATCAAAAGAATATTTGGATAGAAGTTTTTATATATTATATGGAGTTGAAGATGCTTTAAGAAGATTTATATTTTAGTAATTTATTATGGGTTATAACTGTAAAAAAATTTAGCAATGAAATACTTAACAGATGATGGAGGGAATATAACCCAAACCATAAACTACTTGCCTTACGGAGAAACTTGGGTAGATATTCAATCTTTCAATATGATAGATTACAATCTTGGAGTATATCTTTTCAATGGCAAAGAAAAAGATTCTGAAACAGGCTACAATTATTTTGGTGCAAGATACTATGATTCAGAAAATATATCATGGCTTTCAGTAGATCCTCTTTCTGATAAATATCCTAACCTTTCTCCTTATGCTTATTGTGCTAACAATCCTGTGAATTTGGTTGATCCTGATGGAAGGGATGTGTGGCTTGCAGATAAAGAGGGTAATCCTTCTAAACAAGTTACCAAAGAAGATATGACAAGAAAATCTAAGGATGTAAGAATACAGACAATGCAACGTATGTATAAATCTGGTAAAGAAGGCAAGAATGCTATTAATCAAATAATAGGTAGTGATAAAACTTATATAATAAAAGAAAAAGGGTATCTTCCAGGAGGACAAATTGAAGAAAATGGTGGTAATTTTGTTATCTCGTGGGGAGATCCAAAAGGTGGTGAAGCTTATGGAGGGGATGCTATGGATGTTTTAACTGAAGAAATATTCCATAGTAAGCAAATAGATGATGGAAGGTGGAATTGGAATGGAAGAAATCTTGACTTAGAAGAGGAAGCAAAAACTTTTACAACACAAGTAAATCCATTTTTTAGGAGATTTTACAAACCACTAGGTGAAGATTTTACCCCAACCGATATGCAAATTATGAGTGGAGAAGAAAGAAATTTTGGATGGAGTAAAAGAGATTATTTAGATAAAACCAAAAACATTACATTGCCTACATATAAAGAATATCCAATTAATAAATTCACAAAATCTACTGGTACTCGCAATCATACAGGAATATATTAATATGAAAAATTCTAAAATATATATAATATTTTTTTTAATAATATTTTGTTGTTATCTAACAGTATTGTCTCAAGAAAAAGTTTTATCTACTCCTCGTGATGGTGGCGTAATAACTAAACCATATCCTCCTCCAGATACAAACGTAATCTATATTGATTATAATGATTATGTTTTGCGAGTAAAAATTATTGAAGAATGTACTTGTTATGGTATGGAAACAAATTTTATTAAATTGGATAAAAATATTAGCATATCCGCTAATGCTGTTGCTCGTTTTTTAAAAATGGAAGTAATAGAAAGGACACAAGATTTTACAGTTGATAGTATTTCTGATAGTATTATTTTAAATATAAAATATTTATTAGTGCCAGAATATATGGTGTATCATAAAAAAATCCCTTTTGATAAACCTATAAATATATTAGTAAATAGAGGTTTCAGTTATGATTATTTAGATTTTGTTTATATAGTTGATGATAGCACAAAATTTGAGAGAAGAGATCCAAGTTCTTTTGCAATTGATTCATTGAAAAATCCTAAAATAGGGACTGCGTCTAAGTTTTTATATAGACTATTTTGGTGGAAGATTATTTCATATAATACATTATTAAAGTTATCTCCTAAAAGCAAGAATAGTAAGAATATTGAACGTTGTTTGAAAGAATTGAAAAAAAAGGATAAGTTGGATGATAATAAATAATAATAAAAGAATCTGCAAGCATTTATGGAGATAGATGGTTTAAGTGCATATTATAACTATGATGCCTCAGGAAATAGAAATATGAAATTGGTTGGGAAAGTACATAATTATGTACAAAATGGTATAAATTATTTATACCCTGAATTGATTTATCAAACTCTTTATGCAAGTGATTTAATCACGATAAATAGCAAAGGTTATACAAAACATTACTTTGAAGAAGGCAAACGTATTTGTAGTAAA
>JAISIA010000038.1 GCA_031262295.1 Bacteroidales bacterium
ATTTAACATTTGAAGCAAAAAATGTTAAAAATTTTTTGAAAATACATTTTTATACAACCAATTTTTCTTCTCTTGCATTATAGAGAATCTCTATTGGATGAAGGGGTTTTTTATTGGTAAAATGATAAATATGTTCCCTACAACTTGTCCCGGGAGCTGAAATAATTACATCTTCTTTTGCATTATTAATAGCAGGGAATAGGATTTGACTACCTATTGTTTTAGATAGTTCATAGTGTTTTTTTTCATAACCAAAACTTCCTGCCATACCACAACAACCACTTGGAATAGTTTGAATAGTATAATTCTTTGGAAGACTAAGAATTTTCTCCATAAACTTTGTTCCAATCAATGCTTTTTGCTGACAATGACCATGAAGAAGGATATTTTCTTTTCTTTTTGTAAAATCTTCACTTCTTATATTGCCTATATCAGCCTCCAAAGATAAAAACTCATCAAATAGAAAGGCATTATCCAATACTTGTTTTGTCTTTTCATCCTTATTTTTCTTATATAAAAGTAAAGGATATTCATCCCTAAAACTAAGTATTGTTGAAGGCTCTATTCCTATAAGTGGAGTATCCTTTGTAATTATTTCTTTAAGATTAGAAATATTCCTATTAACTAAGCGTTTTGCTCTGCGAATCATTCCCTTTGAAAAAGAAATTCTTCCGCTTTCTCTAATAGGAGCTTTCTTTACAATGTAGCCTAAGGAATTTAAAAGCAATATTGCCTTATGAGCAATTAATGAATCTTGATATGAAGAAAACTCATCAAAGAAAAAATATATAGTTTTCTTATATTTGATATTTCTGTTATTAAATGTCTTTTCTGAGGAAATCTCTCCCTTTAATATGGATTTTTGAAATAGTTGTCCAAGTGTTTTTTCATTTAGTAGAGGAAGCCTTCTTTGAGGAGCAAATTTTAATATCTTTTTAATAAGTAGGGAAGAAAAAGGATTATTCATAAAGAAATTATATCCCTTTGGAAAAAGTGAGCCTATTCTTTGAAATAATGTTAGGTTATTTATAAGAATTATATTTAAAGGAACACCATTAACATTGTAATAGTGTTGAAGAAATTCCGATTTTATTTTAGATATATCAACATTTGAAGGACATTCTCTTTTGCATCCCTTACATTGAAGACAATTATCCAATATCCAATATAGGTTTTCGTTATCAAAAGGGTTTTCCTTAGGGGAATTAATAAAGTATTCTCTCAATAGGTTTGCCCTTGCCCTTGGAGTGAAAAGTTCATTCTTTGTAGCACGAAAAGAAGGGCACATTGTATTTAGAAATTCTTCACTTTTTCTACAATCAGCACTTCCATTACATTGTTCAACAGCAGAAAGTAGTCCTTCTTCTTTTGAAAAATCATAGTAGGTTCTTATATTCTTAAAAGTCTTTTCCCTTTCTTTTTGTTTCTTATCAAAGCTATACCTTAGAAAGGTATCCATTGGAGGAGTATCAATAATCTTTCCTTTGTTGAAAATATTGTTTGGATCAAATAGAGTCTTTATTTCCTTCATTAGATTATAGACCTTATCACCATACATTAGAGGAATAAATTCTCCTCTTAGGCGACCATCTCCATGTTCTCCACTTAATGAACCACGATATTTCTTTACTAATTTTGCTATATCAAGACTTATTTGGCGGAAAAGAACAACATCTTCCTTATTTTTTAAATCCAGTACTGGTCTTAGATGTAATTCTCCTGTGGCTATATGAGCGTGATAAACACAAGAAAGATTGTATTTTTTAAGTATTTGTTGAAATTCTTTTATATAGTCTTTGAGTTTATAGACACTAATAGCGGTATCTTCAATTACAGAAACGGGTTTTTTACTTCCTGGAATATTTGTTAGTAGTCCCAAACCTGCCTTTCTTAAATCCCAAACCCTTTTTATGTTTTCTTTTTCTATAATAGGGAAAGCAAAACCTAAGTTTTCTTGTTTTAATTGTCCTATTATCGCATTTATCTTTTCTTCTAAACATTCCTTGCTTTCTTCGGCAAGTTCTATAATAAGTATTGCTTTTGGACTACCTTGAACAAAGAACATATTGTCTTTTTGTTCAATATTCCTTTTTGCAGAGGACAATATATTGTCATCCATTAGCTCAACTGCTCTTGGATTATGCCTAAGTGCTACAATGTTTCCCTCAAAACTTTCTTCCAAAGAGTGGAAATGAGCACATATAAGTGCGGTGTTTTGTGGAGGGAGAGGGGATAAATGCAATTTAAATTCAGTTGCAAAACCAAGAGTTCCTTCTGAGGAAGAAAAAAGTCTTGAAAGATTAAATGGCTTATCGCTTTTTTCATCAAAGACTATGTTATTAACAAGTTCATCTAAGGCGTATCCATTATTTCTTCTTCTTATTTCTTTATCGGGAAATTCTTCTTCTATATTTTTTTGTATTTCTTTTTTAGAATATGTTTCATTAATATATCTGTAAATTTCCCCTTCAAGACTAATAAGTTTCGTCTTTTCTAAAAACTCCTCTTTTGAAACAATTGGAGAGAAAATAGCTTCTTTTCCATCTGCTAATATAACTTTTGAACTTATGATATGGTCTTTTGTGGAGCCATATACTAAGGAATAGGAGCCACAACTATTATTTCCCACCATACCTCCAATAGTACAGCGATTGGATGTTGAGGTTTGTGGAGCGAAAAATAGGTTATATGGTTTTAATCTATTGTTTAATTCATCCAAAACAACGCCCGGAGCAACTATAACCCAAGACTCCTTTTCATTAATCTCTATTATCCTATTAAAATACTTTGAACAATCCACAACAAGACCTTCTCCCACAACCTGTCCTGCAAGAGATGTCCCAGCCCCACGAGGAATTAAACTAATATTTGCTTTTTTAGCAAAGTCTATAAGTAGGATTATATCATTCTTAGTCTTAGGAAAGGCAACACCAAATGGCGTTTGTTTATAGGAAGAAGCATCTGTTGAATATGCAATTTTATGAATATCGTCTGTGAAAATTTCTCCTTGAAAATCTTTTTTTAGCTTTCTTAGTATTTTATTCATTTGTTTCCTTCTCGTTCCTCTCTTTTTATGTCTTTGTTTTTATTCCTACTCCCACTTTTTTCTTTCTAATGTTTTTTCAAGTAGGTTTATAAATTTATTATTGTCAAATTTTGGAAAGAAATTAAGCAAAGTTTCTTTTTCAATTTCACTTATTGGCATACTATAATAGAAAATATCTTCTTCCAATTTTCTATTTTCCATAATAAATCCAATAGCCTTATAGGTAGGATATGAAATATCAATTATTATTTTAAAGAAACGATAGGGAACACTTACTTGATTCTTTCCTATTTTTCCTATTATAGAGTCAAAAATTGGTCCAGCTATTATAAGGATACTATCGTTTTGTATTGCCCAAAGCCTTTGTTTCTCTTCCAAAGTCTTCCATTTACCGCCATTGAATGAATGTTTTTGTGGAGACATATTGCTCATAAAAAAAGTTTCATCCTGTGCTTGTTGAGAAAAAAGCATATCTGCACTGGGACATATATGCCCTCTATCGTACCCAGATTTGGTATAATCGGAAGGATGTGCCGAATAAGTAGAAACCATTTTATCTTCCCTAAAACGATCTTTTCTTTTTGCATTGACATTTCCTACCATTTCCTTAGTGAGAAGATATACTACCCAAGAGGGTTGTTCATGTTCTTCATTATAGGAAAGCATATAGTAGGTGTGTTTAATAATTTCTTCTTTATAAACCTTATTTTTTGCCTCTGGGATTAGGTTTTCTATTCTTAGAATCTCCTTTTCCTTTTGAGCATATAGTAAGTTTAAGGATAAGGAAAGAAGAGTTAGAAAAAGAAAAAAACTATTTTTCATAATATTCTTACGTCTTTTTCCAATATTGTATCTTTGCTACATATCCAAAAATGTTTTCGGCATACTCTTTCTCCACTTTCTCTATTCCATATTTGCTTTTATTTTCGGATAAATATAAAGATATTTGTGTATGTGCTTTTTCAAAAGCTCCTCTTCCTTTATAATAATATAGAATATCTATAAATTCGCCCTCATATAATGAGATAAACTCTATGAAAAAATCTCTTGAAGAAAAATTATCCTCTAAATGTTTTATGATAACACTTAAATCCAACTTATCCAATATTTGTTCCACAGCTGGATTTACAAAGGTTATCATACTATTTACTCTTTTTTTTAGCATATTCTTTTTAATTTATTAATGCCAAAAAATTAGTTTATAATATCAAATCCTGTGTATGGAATAAGAGCTTTTGGAATTTTTATCCCTTGTGAAGTTTGGTTATTCTCCAATAAAGAAGCGACAATACGAGGTAGAGCTAAGGCAGACCCATTTAAAGTATGAGCCAATGTTGTTTTGTTTTCGCTATTTTTATAACGTAGTTTTAATCTATTGGATTGAAAAGTTTCAAAATTGGATACACTACTGACTTCAAGCCAACGTTGTTGTGCTGCACTGAAAGTTTCAAAATCAAAGGTAAGAGCAGAGGTAAAACTCATATCTCCTCCACAAAGTTTAAGTATTCTAAAAGGCAGTTCCAATTTTCTAAGAATATTTCCAACGTAATCCTTCATTGCCTCCAATTGTTTGTAGGAATGCTCTTGGGTATCTATACAAACAATCTCTACTTTGTCAAATTGATGTAAGCGATTCAATCCTCTAACATCCTTACCATAAGAACCTGCTTCCCTACGAAAACATTGTGAAAAAGCACATCTTTTTATTGGCATATCCTTTTCTTGTACTATTGTATCACGAAAAATATTTGTCAAAGGCACCTCTGCTGTTGGTATAAGATAAAAACCATCCAAAGGAATATGATACATTTGTCCTTCCTTATCTGGTAGTTGTCCTGTTGCCATAGCAGAAGAGGAATTGACAATTAAAGGAGGTTCAACTTCAATATATCCATTCTCAACTGCATTATCTAAAAAGAAATTTACAAGACCTCTTTGCAAACGAGCACCTTTTCCTTTATATACAGGGAATCCACTTCCTGTTATCTTATTTCCTAATTCAAAATCTATAATATCGTACTTTTGGCATAATTCCCAGTGTGGAATAGCATCCTGACTTAAAGATGGAATTTCTCCTTCTTGATGAATTGTTATATTATCTTGGGCAGTTTTACCTCTTGGAACGCTATTATCGGGAGTGTTTGGCAAGGATATTAGTATTTCATTTATGGTTTCCTCCAAAAGAATCAGCTTTTTCTCATACTCCTTTTCTAATTCCTTTATGCGGGATACTTCATTTTTTGCTTTTTCTGCCTCTTCATTATTCCCATCTTTAATAAGCTGTCCAATTTCTTTAGCTTTTGCGTTTTGCTTTGCTTTTAAATCTTCCTTCTCCTTTTGAATCCGTCTTTTTTCTTCATCGTTTTTAATTATGCTTTCTATACTTTGAGCCGCATTAACAAAGTTTTTTATCTCTAAACGAGCAATAATATCTTCTGGATTCTGTCTTATTTTATTTATTTCTAACATATCTATATTTTAAATTATCTATCAAAAAATGGATTCTTACCACTTACTGAAAGTGGAATAGCAAAACCAAATGCCACATCCTCTCCATAAAAACCTAAAAGCTTAGCTGCACTTCCCACAGAAAACATTACACGATTATCAACCTTAAATTCCGATGCCCTACTTACAGCACTACCTATTGCAATCCCTAAATCATGAGAATTAAATACACAAGGACATTTCTCATTTTCTAATTTCTCTGCACAGGATGCATATCCGCAATATCCACAATCAAGTCCTCCAACTTCAATTTTTGTACCTATAAGAACAATTGCATTGGCAGAAAGTATGTTTTCTGCATCTCTAAGAAAGAATTCCATATTATTTTCTTCATAAAGCTGCTTTGTTTTGTCAGAAAGTTGTTTTATTTCTTCACCACTTATAGTTGCTATAGCCAAATTATCAATACCTCTTGCCTTAGGTGCAGTTCTTGCAGAGGACATCATTGCCTTTGCAACATAAATTACAAATTCTTCTCTTGAAAATTCTTCTTTTATCATATTCTATTTTATTTCCCCATAAGATATTGTGCAAGTTTCCTTGTTGCAATGCCTCTATGGGATAGTTTATTTTTTTCTTCCAAAGGTAGTTCAGCAAAACTTAGGGGAGAATTTTTTGGAAAGAATATAGGATCATAACCAAATCCTCCTTTACCATAACGTTCCGTTGCAATTGTTCCTTCTATTTTGCCTTCAAAAAAGTGCTCCTTGCCCTCTTCTATCAAACAAATAACAGTGCGAAAATATGCTTTACGCATGGTTTTCCCTTCCATTTTCATTAGAAGTTTATCAATATTGTCTTCAAAACTGCAATTCTCTCCTGCATAACGAGCAGAATATACTCCCGGTTCCCCATTTAATGCCTCAACAAACAAGCCTGTATCATCGGCAAAGCAATTCTTATTATATTTTTCATAAATATATCTTGCCTTTTGCTCGCTGTTTCCTTCTATGGTTTTTGAAGTTTCAGGTATATCTTCCCTTATATTTAGGTCTTTTAATGAAAGAATTTCTATACCTTTATTTAGTATTTGACGAATCTCTTCTATCTTATGAGCATTGTTAGTTGCAATTACATATTGTTTCATACAAAAATTTTTAATTTGCAAATTTACTAATAAAAGACCATATCTCTGTTTTGGAAGTCAAAGAATAAAATTCAGATTCCTTTTTAAAAAGATTTTTATTGCTAAATACCACATTTTCTTTTTTTCTATTGGTGTTTTCCTCCACTATTGTCTTACGAGAAATTGCAAAACTACTACCAAAGACATCGGTATATATTTCTTTTTTATCCTTTATCCAATTATTAAATTCTTCAGAAGTAATTTTTGAAGGCTTAAAAGTATTTACTGGCTCTTTTCTATACTTATATGCGTAAATATTATCCACCTCTACTTTGGAGTCTAACAAAAATATTGCATCCTCTTTTTGATGAATCTTCTTAGCAATATCATAATTATTGTTCATCTTCATAGTTGAAAAGGGGATTAAGAAAAAGAAAAAATTCCATATTAATAGCATAATAGCAAAATATAGTAGGGATTTTCTTATATTTTTTAGATAATATACCAATAGGAAAACGATTAAAAAAGGAACAATTACCATAAATTCCGCATTGGAATTGGAAAATATTGCAAAAGCCAAATAAAATATTAAAAGACTCCAAAGAAATAGTACCATCCATTTTTGAGAAAACAGATTTATTGAACATCTTTTAATCTTAAATAGTTTTACAATTCCTAAAACGAAAAAGATAAAAGAAAAAGCAATTGTTAAATAAGAAAAGATAGGAGAATCAATAATTATGGTGTGAATGTAGCCATGAACTTGGATAAATGTTCTAATAAAAGAGAGAAAAAACAAAGGGAATATATTTTTTAGTATAGGCATTTGAGCTGTATCATTAACATAGTCGTGCAAAACGAAATTTGTTATTGTTTTTATATTAATTTCTCCAAAATTAAAGTAAATAACCAAGAAATAAACCAAAGGAATTATAAGGGAAATTAAAACAAAAATAACTACGTTTTTAAATTTTTCCCTAAATAGAATAAAGAAAAAAGAACATATAAGCACAAAAACTACTATTTGATGAAAAAGACAACCAATAGCAGTGCTTAATCCACATAGAACAACTTTATAAGTTTTTGTTTGTATTGAAAGACTTTGAATGAAATTAATAGAAACTATAGAAAAGAAAAGCGGGATAATATAACATTCATTATCAACTGCAAAACGTAAAAATCCAAAACAAGAACCCAAAAATATAAGAGCAGAGGCAATAAGTCCCTCTTTTTGATTTGCTCTTTTTAGGATTTGTCTTGTAACAATTAAGGAAAGTATGGCAAAGAGAACATTTACCACTTGCAATATCCTAATTGGTTCAAAGGAAGTGTTATTAAAAATCTTTAAAATAATATAACCAAAGCCACTATATAGTAGATGATGAGGTTTAAATAGGTCTTTTCCTGTTATAGATAGAAAAGCATTTGCATAAGCATCAGAAGAAGGGTAGCGAGATAAAAAAATAAGGTAGAACAATCCTAATAAAAAGATTATTAACCAAGAATAATTTCTACCAATATCAACTTTCATTTTTGCCTATTTAAGAAATGGGAAATGCAAAAATACAATAAATAATTATACATTAATAATTTCATAAAAATAAAACAAAGATAATTTTTATGTAAATACAATAAATAACAATCAACTCTACAAATTAAAGATATAGAATATTATCTTTTCAGAAAATTTTAACATTTTTTCCCCGCAAAATCCCCAAATTTTAACATTTAAGCCTTGTAAAAAACACAAAATTTGACGAATTTTTAACATTTTACTCAATTTTTGTCGGCAACCGACCTTTATTTTTCCTAACGGAATTTCAGATTTTTAAATTATTAATTATCAATATAATCCAAGCAAATTTTAATATAATTTTCCAAAAATTTAATTTTAAAAACAAAAACCTTTATTTTCCCAGAAAAAAACGAAGAAATATTTAAATAAAACGCTGTTTTATTTTGCTAAAACGAAGAAATAATTTGCTAAAACGAAGATTTATTTAAAGATAATAAACTAATAATTAATCTATTATATTGTTACCAAAAATAAAAATAAGTATTGGGAGAATTAAGACTTTATTGCCTTAAAAGAAACTTTGTTTGGCAAAGATACAAAAAAGATTTGATATATGCAAATGGGGTTTTCCAATTTGGGAGGTTTCGGCATTTAACATTTGAAGGAAAAAATGTTAAAAATTTTTTGAAAATACATTTTTTATATATCAAAATAATGGGATTCATTTCTTTGTAAAAATAATATTATATGCAAATAATGATAATTTATATAAAGAAACAATGCTTACAAGGGGATGAACTCGCTTGCTATTGGTTATTTTACGTAATTTTCTTTGCTGATTATCCCTATTGAGTTATGGCAAAAATAAATGCCTTTTGGCGGGCGGTTGCCGACAAACAGCGTTTTATTTTCATCATTTATTTTTATTGATTTTTTTAATCAAAAACCAATATTTTTTTTCTTAAATATGTTGTGACAAAATGATTAAATTAAGGATTTTCTTCCTTAATAATTTGGTATTTCTACTCATTTGTAATTTTTTGCATCATCAATGCCAAAAAAAATTACTATCTTTGCGTTTTATTTTATTAAATTATATATTATGGCAAAAGGTAGAGTGTTATTTGTTAGTCAAGAAATAACCCCTTATTTCCCAGAAGATGAAGTATCAAATTTTGGGAGACAACTTCCGCAATACACACAAGACTTTGGCAAAGAGATACGTATTTTTATGCCACGCTTTGGAAATGTTAATGAAAGAAAGAATCAGCTCCATGAAGTTATTCGTCTATCGGGCATAAATCTTATAATTGATAATGCAGATCATCCACTTATAATAAAGGTTGCTTCAATTCAGCCCGCAAGAATACAAGTTTATTTTATAGATAATGAGGATTACTTCCAACGCAGATTTGATGTTGTTGATGATAAAGGGCAATTCTTTCCTGATAACGATGAAAGAGTTATATTCTTTTCAAGAGGTGTATTGGAAACTATAAAAAAATTGCATTGGCAACCTCACATTATTCATTGCACAGGCTGGTTTAGCTGTCTTATGCCTTTCTATGTGAAGCGTACAGACTACAAAAACCATCCTCTATTTGGCACAACAAAGATGGTAGTTACGATAACCGACAAGGAATATACAGGAGTTTTGCATCAGGAATTTCATAAGAAATTGAAAATGGACGGAGGTACTGTCAAGGATTGGGGCATGTATAAAGAGTCGGACTACTTAAATTTTATGATGGCATCAATATACTACTCCGATGGAGTTGTTGTAGGGACAAAAAAGATAGATGGTAGATTATTGGATTATGCAAATAGTTTGAAAAAACCTATAATTGAATATGCCCCTGTGCAAGAACAAAGTGTTGCAATTAACGAACTCTATGATAAAATAATGATTATTGAAGAGGATTAAAAAAGACAACAAAACAATAAATTAATTCGTTGTAGAAAAAATATTTTTATTCATTTATACTATGTCAAAAATAAAATATCTTTTGCTTATTATTCCTTTTCTTTTCCTTTCTTGCGTAGATGAGGATGAGCTTTTGGGAAAGGATATGGTTGATCCTTCTGATGAGATTGCTGTAAAAAAGTATTCCAACTTTGATATAAATGCCTATATATATCACGAAGGAGATTCATTAAAAACAAGTGGCTATCGCTATATGACCTTAGGAACATATAAGGATAATTATTTTGGAAGGGTTCAAAGCTCAATATATACCCAAATAAGTCTCTCTTCAACATCTATGGATTTTAATTCCTTTAAACAAGGAGGCTCACAAGAGGCAGATTCAATTGTTTTGGCACTTGCTTATAATGGATTTTTCTCAAAAGATACCCTAACAACAGAAAAAGAAATGCTATTGGAAATTTATGAAATTACCCAATTGTTTGAAGATTCTGCATCATACTATTCCAATTCTACGCTAACATATAATAGTGCTCAGCCAATTTTTAGTGGAAATGTCCTAATTTCTCCAAAAGAAAATGTGATAATTGGTTCAGATACTCTTTCTCCTCAGCTTAGAATTAATCTTGGGGAAGAGTTTTTAAATAAAATAGTTTCTTCTGGTAGCTTTTCTTCAAATAGTGATTTCTTAAATTACTTTAAGGGTTTCTATATTCGTCTTTCTGTTTTATCAAATGATTTTATCGCCTACTTTGATATGTATTCTTCTCTTTCGGCAATGATGATATATTATCAAGATCAAAACAATAGAACACAAAAATATAATTTTGTTTTTGACCAAAGCACATCTCGTTTTACCCATATTGACTATGATTTTTCTTCAACGCCATTAGATAAATTCCAAACAATAAACTCTCCTGAACAAGATTCAATTTCTTGTAATAATTCTTTGGGTAACGATAGTAAGATATTCTTAGGAACCTTAGGAATAAGTAGGGCGAAAATAGATATAAAAGACCTTAAACAATGGTATGAAGACTCCACTGAAAACTTAGGTATGTTCAATCAAGCTATGCTTATCCTACCCGTTGCTGATAATTATTTGGAAGAAGCAGGCGGAGAGAAAAACATTCCTCAAAGAATTATATGTTACGCAAAAAATAATGAGGGGCAATATGTCTATATTGACGATGCATATACTTCGGAATCCTATATGGGAACATACGATAAAAGTATAAATGCCTATAAAATGCGTATAACATCTCACTTACAAAACTACCTAAACGGCACATTGAATAATGGGGAAATATATCTTTTTGCCGATTCTAAGACTTCTACTGCAAATAGGGTGGTGTTAAATGGACCAAAGGCAGAAAATAGACCAATTAGAATAGAAATAATATACACTAAATAGATGAAAAGATTTTCTTTTTTATTGTTTTCATTTTCTTTGTTTTCATTTTCTTTCTCCTTTTCACAAAAGGAGTATAAGGAATATTGGAATAATGATACAATATCCACAAAAGGATATAAATCAAATGAAGGAATAAGGGTTGGCATTTGGCAATGGTTCTATCGTAATGGAAAGATGGAGATGAGCGGCTCTTACAATGATAAGGGTAAAAAGATAGGTCAATGGCTATATTACTACGATAATGGACAGCTAAAAAAAGAAGAATGTCTTTCAGATAACGGCACAACAAAAGCCTTCTATAATAATGGACAAATTTTCTATTCATTTAATATAGTAAATTCAAAGAAAGAGGGAGACTATAAGGAATATCACAAGGACGGAAAGTTGAAAATGCAAGGCTATTATAAGGACGATGAACTTTCGGGTGAGGTTTGCTGGTGGTATGAAAATGGATTTAAAGAAATGGAAGGCTGCCTTAATAAGGGCAAAAGAGAAGGAGAGTGGAAATATTATTATAGAGAAAATGGAGCACTTGGAAGTAAGGGGAAATATATTGATGATAAGGAAACAGGTAAATGGATATATTTCTACCCTTCAAATAATAAGTGGAGGGAAGGAGATTACGAAAATGGGAATAGAGAGGGGAAATGGACAACATTCTATGAAAGCGGAAAGGTTCTTCATAGCGGTAATTTTGAAAACAACTTAGAAGAGGGCGTTTGGGAAAGCTACTATGAGGATGGAAGAAAAAAAGATAGTGGAGCCTTTATTCAAGGAAAGATGAATGCTACTTGGAAGGCGTGGTACGAAAATGGAATATTAAAAACTGAGGTTTCATATAAGAATGGCTTAAAACAAGGAGAGGAAAAACTCTTTGACGAAAAGGGACAGCTATATGTAAGAGCCTTCTATAAGGAAGGACGTTTTCATGGAAAGTATGAAAAGTTTTCAGATAGTAATATACTATTAGAAAGTTCCAACTACTATAATGGAGAAAAGGATGGAAAATGTAAATTCTTCTACTTGCAAGGCTCACTACTAAGAGAACAAAGTTTCAAAAAAGGTGTTCCTGATGGCAAATGGGTAGAATATTTTGAAAATGGAGAAAAGTCAGCAAGCGGAGCCTTTTCTAATGGAGAACAAAGTGGCACTTGGATAAACTATGATAGAAAAACAGGAAAACCACTGCTGAAAGCAAAGTATAGAAATGGCAAAAAAGTACAACCTAAATGATATTTTGGAATATAAGATTCTTCTTGGATCAAAATCTCCTCGCCGCTTAGAAATCTTAAAACAAATGGGTTTTAAGATAAAACAAGTTGCAATAAATGTTGATGAGTCTTTTGATAAAGCCATTGCTTACTACGATATTCCAGAATATATTTCCAATAAGAAATTAAAAGCATACGATACTTCTATTCTAAAAGATAAGGAGATATTTCTTACAGCAGACACTATGGTTTTCTTAAATGAGAAACCTCTTGGCAAACCAAAGGATGAAAAACAAGCATTTCAATTCCTAAAAATGCTATCAGGGAATAAACATCTCGTCATAACAGGATGCTCAATTGCAACAAAACACAACTCAATTTCTTTTAGTCAAACAACAGAAGTTTATTTCAAAAATCTATCCATAGAAGAAATAAAACACTATGTAGAAAATTATAAACCCTTAGATAAAGCAGGAGGATATGCAATACAACAATGGATAGGGATGATAGGGATTGAGAAAATTAATGGTTGCTTCTATAATGTTGTAGGCTTGCCCTCAGAGAAACTATTTTTCTTTTTGCAAAAACTTATTGAAAAAGAAAATTCCTACTTATTAAAAAATACTTCCAAAAATGAATAACCTTAAACAAAGAATACTGCTTGTAGATGACGAAGAAGATATTTTAGAATTTCTTTCCTTTACTTTGGAAAAGGATGGCTTTGAAATAAGAACTGCCTCATTAGGAAAGGATGCAATTCTTATTGCAAAAGAATTTCTCCCCGATTTAATAATATTGGATGTTATGATGCCCGATATGGACGGAATAGAAACATGTATAGAGTTAAGGAAGATTGAAGAAATAAAAAACACAATGATAGTATTCCTTACAGCAAGAAATGAGGACTATTCCCTACTTGCAGGATTTGATGCAGGGGCTGACGACTATATATCCAAACCAATAAAGCCAAAGATACTTTCTTCAAAAATCAAAGCATTGCTTAGAAGACATTCAAATCAAGGTACAATATCAATAAAAAACGAAAATGCAATTTCTCTTAATAATATTATCATAGACAAAGAAACATATACCGTCAAAGTAAATAACAAAGAGGTTTATCTTTCAAAAAAAGAATTTGAAATACTATACCTTTTAGTCTCTAAACCCAATAAGGTATTTTCACGAGATGAAATATACTCCGCCGTTTGGGAAGATGGAGTCTTCGTTGGAGAAAGAACAATAGACGTTCATGTTCGTAAGCTAAGAGAAAAGCTGAAAATAGACAACATAAAAACATATAAGGGCGTTGGATATAAATATGAAGAATAATTAATTCTCTATTATGAAAACAAAATATCTTGCACTAATTATATCACTCTTGGCTTTGGTAATAGATTGTTTTGCTATCTTTGTTTTAAATCATTATAAAATTGAGGATAACTTTACAATCCTTTTCTCTATCCTAATAATATCCTTCTTAGTATTCTTCCTAATAATTTATATTATTCTAAAAAAGGAGATAACCGATAAGGCTCTTACCATTTATAGGAACATATACAATTATAAATTATCAAAAAATAACACAAAGGAACTAAAACGTTTGGAAAATAAAAGCCTAAATGAGGTTAATAAGGATGTAAAACAATGGATGAAAGATAAGGATAAACAATTTTCAAACATAGCTGCATTAGAAAAATATAGGAAAGAATATATAGGTGATGTAGCTCACGAATTAAAAACTCCAATATTCAATATTCAAGGTTATGTATCCACCCTATTAGATGGTGCTATGGAGGATAAGGCTCTTACAAAAAAATATCTAATACGTACAGAGGCATCAATAGATAGATTAATTGCAATTGTTCAAGATCTAAACACCATAACTCAATTGGAATTAAATGAAGTTCCATTAGAGATTAGCTCCTTTGATATAATTGATCTTATAAATGAAGTTGTAGATAGCTTTGAATTTAAAATACAAAACAAAGATATAAAGATAGTCTTTGAAGAGGAAGGACAAATATTTGTTGAGGCAGATAAGAAAAAGATAAGACAGGTCTTAGTCAATCTTATGGATAATGCAATAAAATATAGTAAGAATCAAAAAGGAAAAATACTTATAAAGATATTTGATATGCTTCAAAGCATACTAATAGAAATTACAGATGAAGGAATAGGTATAGAAGAAAAAGATATAGATAGGGTATTTGAAAGATTCTATAGAACAGATAAGGCAAGAAGTTCAAAAGATGGAGGCTCCGGATTGGGACTTGCAATAGTAAAACATATAATAGAGGCTCACAATCAAACAATAAATCTCAGAAGTAAATACAACGAAGGAACAACCTTTGGCTTTACATTAAAGAAAGCATAAACACATATAAAGAAAAGTTAAACCCCTATTTCCCATTATACATATTCATTGTCCTTTCCATACCATTAACAGAAAAGGATTTTATTATCTCATCTATTGTTTCCAACTTTTCATTAACCACCTTAGCTTCCTCTTGGGAAAATTTCCCAAGAACATAATCTACTTGCCTACCTTGCGAAAAAGCATCTCCTATTCCAAAACGCAAACGATTAAAGTTGCTATTGCCCAAAGAAGAAATAATATCTTTTAATCCATTGTGCCCACCATCACTTCCCGACTTCCTTAAACGTATAGTAGAAAGAGGCAAAGCAATATCATCAACAATTATGAGAATGTTTTCCTCTGGAATATTCTCTTTTATCATCCAATACCTCACTGCTTTCCCGCTAAGATTCATATATGTTGTAGGCTTAATCAATATAATTTGTCTTCCCTTATGTTTTGTCTTTGCCACAAAGGCATACCTTTCAGAAGAAAACTTACAATCTTCTTGTTTATCTACAAAATGATCCAACGCCATAAACCCTATATTATGACGAGTATTTTCATATTCCAACCCAATATTGCCTAAACCTACTATCAAATATTTCATATCTCAAAAACTTATAAGTAAGAAAGCCTCTCTTTTTTATAAAAATGCAGCGAACAAATATAATTGTTCGCTGCTTATCAATTATTAATCAAAAATATAATACGGCTATTTTTTCTGACGTGTTGGTTGAATCCAAACAACTATTGCACTTTTAACATCCAATAGTTCCACATTTTCAACCTTTATATCCTCAACTTTTATGTTTTGAGCAATGTCCAAATCGGAAATATCAACCTCTACATATTGAGGAATGTCGTTAGGAAGTCCTTTTAACTTCATCTTACGAATCTTTGTTACTAATTTTCCTCCTTGTAAAACACCTTTGGAAACACCAATAGTCTTTACAGGAACAGAGATAACAATTGGCTTTTCATCAAATATACGCAAAAAGTCAGCATGTAACACTTCATCACTTACAGGATGATATTGCACCTCTTGCAATATAGCCATTGTTTTTTCTCCATCAATATTCAACTCAACATAATGTGTGTCGGGAGTAAATAAAAGATTCTTAAATTCTGTTGCTGCAACAGAAAATCTTACTTGTTCTTCTCCTCCATAGACAACACAAGGCACTAAGCCTTCTCTACGTAAATGCTTGGCATCTTTTTTCCCTACGTTCTTTCTTAAAGAACCGCTCATAGATACTGTCTTCATCTTTAAATTATTTTTATTTGTTTATTAAATTATTTTAATTCTTTATCCCTAACTATAAATAATAAAACTCCTTAATTAGAATTTTATTGTAAGTCCCTTCTTACTTACTGCCATTTCATAAAAGTCAGCAATTGACTCATTAGCTTCAACCCTACGAATAGCCTCAGAAAGAATTGGAGCAACCGAAAGTGCTCTTATCTTAGCAGAAACCTGTCTTAATGGTATGGTATCAGTAACAATCAACTCTTCCATAACGGAATTTTCTATCTTTTCAACAGCATTACCACTCAAAACAGGATGTGTTATCATGGCTCTTACACTCTTTGCTCCATTATCCATTATAACTTGTGCAGCCTTACAAAGAGTACTTCCCGTATCAACAATATCATCAACCAAGATAACGTGCTTGTCTTTTACGTCTCCAATCAATTGCATAACTCCAACCTCATTTGGTTTGTTTCTTTGCTTATAACACATAACAAAACCACAGCCCAACTTCTTAGCATATTCACTTGCACGCTTTGTTCCTCCAACATCAGGAGAGGCAAAAAGGACATCATTCAACTTAAAATTGTCATTGGCTAATCCTCTCAAATAAGGAATGAATATAGAAGAGGCATAGAGATGATCAACAGGAACATCAAAAAATCCCTGAATTTGATCGGCGTGAAGGTCAATAGTAATTATGCGTGTTATTCCAACAGCGTGCAAAAGATCTGCAATTAATTTTGCAGAGATTGGAACTCTTGGCTTATCTTTTCTATCTTGACGAGCAAACCCAAAATAGGGTATGACCGCAATTATCTTTTTTGCCGATGCCCTCTTTGCAGCATCAACATACATCAACAATTCCATCAAGTTGTCCGAAGGGGCAAAGGTAGATTGTATTATAAAAACATCGCAACCTCTTATGTTTTGCTCAAAGGAAGGTTGGAACTCCCCGTCTGCATATTGCAAAACCTGTGAATTGCCAAGCGGTTTGCCATAAATTTCTGCAATATCCTTAGCTAAGTATGCAGTGGCTCTTCCTGTAAAAAGCAATAAGGGATCTTTGGAACTTTGTTCAGACATAATTTTTTTTGAATTTCTTCTTTTTTCAGTCTGCAAAATTAGTAAAGAATTTTTAATTTATTGAAAAAAAATGAAGTTTAATTTGCAAAAAAAAAAAATCTTTGTACTTTTGCACCCTCGTTTAATAACTTAACAAGTTTGCATCAGTGGCGGAACTGGTAGACGCGCTAGACTCAAAATCTGGTAAGGTAAAACTTGTGCCGGTTCGATTCCGGCCTGATGTACAAAAAATAAGGTCTAACTAATATGCAGTTAGACCTTATCTTTTTTCAATACCCACACTCATTAGAGTAATACTACTATTTGAAATAATAATTGAAGCGATTTATTAAATTTCAAAGATTTTTTAACAATATTTTCCCCCTTTTTAGCCAAATTTTAACATTTCTTTCATCAAAAAAACACAAAATTTGACGAATTTTTAACATTTCACTCAATTTTTGTCGGCAACCGACCTTTGTTTTTCCTAACGGAATTTCAGATTTTCAAATTATTAATTATCAATATAATCCAAGCAAATTTTAATATAATTTTTCAAAAATTTAATTTAAAAAACAAAATCCTTAATTTTCCAGAAAAAAAACGAAGAAATATTTAAATAAAACGCTGTTTTATTTTGCTAAAACGAAGAAATAATTTTCTAAAACGAAGATTTATTTAAAGATAATAAACTAATAATAAGATGATTATCTTGAAATAAAAAATAAAAATAAGTT